>JBCCPW010000207.1:0-6625 GCA_039024735.1 Bacteroidota bacterium | reverse complement strand
GTCTCGGTCTCCTGCGCGAGATGAAGCACCGCACCGAGGCGCTTCAGGTCCACGTCCTTCGCGCGGACGCCGTAGCGCTTGGGCAGGTCCATCCGCGCGATCTCGTTCACGAGCGTCGTGACGCGTTCGTGGGCCACCTCCACGATGCCGGTCTGCGCCGCCTCGGCGCTGGCATCCACGAGGTTGAGGATCTCGCCCTGCGTCTCGCCGCAGACAGCCGTGTGGGGCTCGCACACGAACGAGGCCACGTTCGCCGAGTGCCAGTGGTAGCGTCGCGCGGTTTGGTCCTCCGGTCTCATGCCCTGCTGCACGACCGTCCAGGCGCCGTCGGCTGAGGCGACGAAGCCGTGCAGGTAGACCTGGAAGCCGTCCTGCACGGCGGTGTTGTCCACCTTCGCTGCGAGGCGACTCGCGCGGGAGAGCGCGGCCGCGTCCACGCCGGTGCGGTCGCCGTAGCGAGCCAGTTCCTCCGGTGTCCGGCGGGATCTCGCGCCTTTTCCGCCGCAGACCACGAGGCCCAACTCGCGGGCGTGCGGGTTGAGCCCGGCCTTGAGCGCCCGCATCACGGCCGTCGTCACGCCGGAGGAGTTCCAGTCCATCCCGATGACGGCGCCGAAGCTCTGGAACCAGAACGGATCCGAGAGGCGGCTGAGGAAGCCCTCGGTGCCGTAGTCCTCCACGACCGCCTCGGTGACGGCCAGACCGAGACGCTTCATGCGCGAGAAGAGCCACGGCGGGATGCCGCCGCCCATCAAGTAGAGATCGGCCGTGCCGGAGCGTTTTGGGGTCACTGCGCCAGTTCGCGTTGCCAGTCGGTCCATGCGAGCAGGTACCTCGTGCCGAGGGAGCGGGTGGGGCGCCACGCCTCGGCGATCTCGCGCATCCGAGCCTTCATCCCGGCGCCGGTCGCGAGCCCGTAGCGGGCGGCCATGGCCTTCTTGAGGTGATAATCGTCCAGCGGGATGACATCGTCGCGTCCGAGGGTCCAGATCAGGAGCACGTCCACGGTCCAGTTGCCGACGCCTTTCAACTGGAGGAGCGTGCGGCGAACCTCGGCGTCGTCCATCGCGGCCCAGTCCGGGTCGTGTTCTGCGAACCACCCGGCGGCGTGCGCGAGGGCGGCCTGCTTCTGACCCGAGAGCTTGACCCCTGCGAGTCCATCGCGCTCGAACGCCTCGAAGGTGGCGGGCGTGAGTCGGTCGAGCCCGCCTCGGTCCAGCGCCTTCGCGTACGTCTGCTTGGTGCTCCGCGCGGGATGCTGCTGCTCCACGAGGCACCCGATGAGGTCGTGGAAGACATCGCCGGAAGGCTCCAGCACGGGCAGCGGGACCGTCTCGGTAATCTCGCGGAGGACGGGGTCGGTCATGCGACCCGTAGTGCCGGGCGAGCCTCCGGGTTCCCCGCCTCGGTTTACGCGTCGGCAGCCGCCGGCTCGGTCGAACCTGCCACCGAGGCGGCCAGACCGGCGAGCACCCCCTCCGCCTCGGTGAGCGTGCGGACCTCCTGCACGATGGCGCGGAGCCGCCCCGTCCGGCTGTCCTTGAGGACGAAGCGGCGTCCGCTCTCGCCGAGGGCTGCCATGAACGGCTCAAAGACCGTCTGGTGGAAGAACGGATCCGTCTCCGGGTCGGGGATGGTCAGGAACAGCCGCTCGTTCTTCCACACCACGCGCGGCAACCGCAGGCGATGCGCCTCCGGCCTCATCCGCGCCAGCGTCAGGAGCGTGTCCACCTCGGCCGGGACCGGTCCGAAGCGGTCGGCGAGTTCGTCCCGGAAGGCACTGGCCTCCTGCGCCGTCTCCACCGCACCGAGGCGGCGGTAGAGGTCCAGCCGCTCCACGGGATTGGTGACGTAGTTCTGCGGGATGAACACGTCCCCGGCCACGTCCACGGTTGGGTCGGGAGCCGGTGGCGCAGGCGCGTCCTCGCCGAAGACCCCCGCGAACTCGTCCGCGCGAAGCTCCTGCACGGCCTCGTCCAGGATTTTGTGGTACGTCTCGAAGCCCACGTCCTCGATGAAGCCGGACTGCTCCGCGCTCAGCATGTTGCCCGCGCCACGGATGTCGAGGTCGCGCATGGAGATGTTGAACCCGCTCCCCAAGTCGGAGAACTCCTCTACGGCTTGGAGGCGCGCGCGCGCCTCGCGAGTGAGCCCCTGAATGCTCGGCACGAGGAGGTAGCAGAACGCGCGCTGATCGTTTCGGCCCACGCGTCCCCGAAGCTGATGGAGGTCCGCGAGGCCGTGCCGCTCGGCGTGGTTGACGATCATCGTGTTCGCGTTGCTCACGTCCAACCCGCTCTCCACGATGGTGGTGCTCACGAGCACGTCGAACTGGCCGTCCATGAAGTCCAGCATGATGCGCTCCAACTCGGCAGACGGCATCTGGCCGTGCGCAAAGCGGATGCGCACGTCGGGCACCAACTCACGGATCACGCTCGCCATCTGCTCGATGTCCCGGACGCGGTTGTGGACGAAGAAGACCTGACCGCCTCGGCCCACTTCGTACAAGATCGCATCGCGGATGAGGTCCTTCGAGTACGCGTGGATCTCGGTAACCACCGGCTGCCGATTCGGCGGAGGCGTCTGAATCACGGAGAGATCGCGTGCACCGAGGAGGGAGAACTGCAACGTGCGCGGGATGGGCGTCGCGGTGAGCGTGAGGGTGTCTACGTTCGGGCGGAGCTTGCGCAGTTTCTCTTTGACACTCACGCCAAATTTCTGCTCCTCGTCCACGATCAGGAGCCCCAGGTCCTTGAACGCCACGTCCTTCGAGACCACCCGGTGCGTGCCGATCACGATATCCACGTCGCCTTCCTTGATCTTCCCGATGATCTCTTTCTGCTCGTCCTTCGGCACAAAGCGAGAGAGCTGCGCGATGCGGACCGGGTACCGACCGAGGCGGTCCGTGAACGTGTCGACGTGCTGGCGTGCAAGGATGGTCGTGGGAACGACCACGGCCACCTGCTTGCCGTCCTGCACGGCCTTGAATGCAGCCCGTACCGCCACCTCGGTCTTGCCGAAGCCCACGTCGCCGCAGACGAGGCGATCCATCGGGACGGCCTGCTCCATGTCGGCCTTCACTGCGTCGATGGCAGCCGCCTGGTCGGGCGTTTCCTCGAACTGGAAGCTGGCTTCCATCTCGCGCTGCCAGATGGGATCCGCCGCGAACGCGTAGCCGGGGCTCGCGCGCCGCGCCGCGTAGATGGTGATGAGGTCCCGCGCGATGTCCTTGACGCGCTTCTTGGTGCGAGCCTTGAGCCGGTCCCAGGCGCCAGTGCCGAGCTTGGTCAGCCTCGGCTGGTGTCCTTCCTTTCCGGTGTACTTGTGGAGCTTATGCAGCGCGCCCACACTGACGAACAGTTCGTCTCCGTCGCGGAAGAGGAGACGGACGGCTTCTTGCTTTTGCTCGCGGACCGTGATGGTCTGGAGCCCGGCGAACTTCCCGATGCCGTAGTCCACGTGCACCACGAAGTCGCCCGGGCTCAGGGCTCGAATCTCCCTCAGGGTGAGACCTCCGGTGGACCGCTTTCGTTTGCGCGCTGTGGGGCGGTGGTAGCGTCCGAAGATCTGGTGGTCGGTGTAGACGGCCAGCTTCAGGTCCGGCACCTCGAACCCCTCATGGAGCGACTCGACCAGAAGGGAGGCAGGCGGCTCCTTGCCCGCCTCGGTGTCGCCGCCGAGCAACTCGAAGAGCCGGTTCTTCTGCGAGGCGCTGTCGCAGAGGATGACCGTGTGCCGGACGCGGGCCAGAAGCATCTCGCGGAGCCGACGCACGTCCCCGCTCACCTCCGGCTGTGGGCGCCCGCCGAGGTCGACGGAGTCAGTCGCGACCGATCCCGAAGCAAACGTCCCGAACAAGAGCCGCGGGCGCTCATGGAGGAGTGAACCGAGCGTTTCGGCATCCAAAACGCGCGTTTGGGGAGAGGGGGGAGGCGACTCGTCGTCGTTCGGGGCGAGATCCGCGTAAGCCTCTGTTGCCGAACGGTATAAATGATCTACAACCTCGTCCATTCGAACGTCATCAACCGTAGATAACGGTGCGTTAGGGGGCAAAAACGAGAGGGGGGTCACCGACTCCGCTCCGTCATTGGGCCGGGTTTCTCCGAGGTTTGGGACCAGTCGGGCCAGTTCCAGACGCGAGACGGACCTCTGATCCACCGGATCGAACTCGCGGATCTCGTCCACCTCGTCGCCGAAGAACTCGAGGCGGATCGGGTAGCCTCCCGCGAAGGGGTACACGTCCAGGATCCCGCCTCGGACCGCGACTTCGCCGGGCGCCCCCACGAACTCGACGGGCTCGAAGCCCTGACCCGTCAGCCGGTCCATCAGCACGGCAGGTTCCACCTCGTCGCCGACGCGGACGGTCATCGTTTCATCCTGCACCGCCTCGGGCGGCGGCACCTTCTGGGAGATCGCCTTGACGCTGGTCACGAGGATGCCGTCGAACCCATCGCGCAACCGACCGAGGGCATCGGCGCGCTGGACGAGCGGGAGGGAGTCGGCGAGGTGCCCAGCGTCGTATGGGCCGTGACCGGTGGGAGGGAAGAAGAGGACCCGGTCGTCGCCTCCGAGGAGTTGTTCTAGGTCAGAGCGGAGGTAGTCGGCGGACTCGCTCTCGGGCAGCAAGACGGCCATCGGTCCACCGAGACGGTCGAGGAGATCGGCCAGCACGAACGCGGGGAGAGAGCCTGCTGCCCCCTTGACCCGAAGTGCCTCACCGGGCTCAAGCAGCGGGACACGCTCGCGGAGGTCACCGAATGCGGACGAGGCGGCGACGGCCTCGCGGAGATCCTGAATCGTCACGGCACACAGAACGGCCGCCGAGCCTGTGCAGCAGCCCGGCGGCGGAATGAAATGGAGAAACGAGGCTACCCCCGACCAGGTCCGGGGAGACGCTTGCAGCGTGGAGAACGGCTGCAGAGTTCACCGGTTCGGTCCCGGTGATGCGGGCCGCCTCGGTGCGAGGAGATCGTGCGCTACGCCTCGGTCCCCGCGATGGCGTGCCGCACGAAGCCCCCGCCCGCCTCGATGCGTTGCCTGGCCGCCTCGGCGTTCACGTCTGCGAGCAGCATCACGAGGGCGGTCTTGACGTGTCCGCCCGCTGCGTCGAGCGCCTTGCCTGCGGCGTCATAGTCCACCCCTGTCGCGATCATCACGATGCGCCGGGAGCGCTCCACGAGCTTCGCGTTCGTCATCTGGAGGTCCACCATCATGTTCTCGTAGACCTTCCCGAGGCGGACCATCGAGGCGGTCGAGATCATGTTGAGGATAAGCTTGGTGGCGGTCCCGCTCTTCATCCGGGTGGACCCCATGATGACCTCGGGGCCGACATCGGCACAGATGGAGACGTCGGTCACGGCCGCGAGGTCTGAGGCCTCGAAGGCCTCGCGCGGGTTGCAGGTGACGAAGAGCGTCCGCGCCCCGATGGCCTTCGCGCGCTTGACGCCGCCTGCCACGTAAGGGGTCCGGCGGCTGGCGGCGATCCCGCAGACCACATCGCGCGCGGTGACGCCCGCCCCGTCCACCGCCTCGGCGCCGTTGGATTCGTGATCCTCGGCGCCTTCCTGGGAGACGAACATCGCGGCCTCGCCTCCCGCGATGAGCCCCTGCACCATCTCCGGCGGCGTGCCGAACGTGGGCGGACACTCCGAGGCGTCCACCACACCGAGGCGGCCGCTCGTTCCGGCACCCATGTAGATCAACCGACCGCCGTTCTGGAATGCGTCCACGACGACCTCGACGGCCTTCGCGATGTACGGCAGCTCCGGCGTCACAGCGTCCACAGCCCGCTGGTCCTCCGCGTGGATCATCGCGAGCGCCTCGGGAAGCGGCGCCACATCGATGGTCATGGAGCGCGGGTTGCGCTTCTCTGTGGTCAGTTTCTGGAGTTGCGCGAAGAGGGCAGGATCAGGCACGGCGGCGACGCAGGAGGAGCCACCAAGCTACCGAGGCGGTCACGCCCAGCAGGACCGCGATGAGACCCCAGAGGCCAACTCGCGAAGGCTTCTCCCACGGCGCGGGCGCGACGCCGCCCGAGAGGACGGCTGGTGCCCAGTAGAAGGGGCTCGCCTCGATCCCGTCCGCGCCTTTCAGGTACGCGATCTGTGCCGTCTGCAGCGCGCGGTCCTTGCTCATGCCCTCGCCCAGGGCGTCGTAAAACGCTCCCATGATCTCGACCGTTGCTCGGTCGTCCACGGACCAGAGCGTCGCGAGAGAGGTGCGGGCTCCCGCCGCGCGGACCCCATACTGGAGCCCGATCATGCCCTCGCCCCGGAGCGTGCGGCCCCGCGCGGTGGAGCATCCCGAGAGGACGACGAGGTCCGCGGCGAGGGGAGTGCGCTGGAACTCGTAGAGGTGGAGCGCGCCGTCATCGTCCGCCCCGGGGTCGTCGGCGAGGAGGATCTGGCTGTAGAGCGGAAACTCGGGGTCTGCGGTGGCGTGGCTGGCGAGGTGAACCACCGAGGCGGCCTGGATGCGTTCGAGGAGAGCCGCCTCGGTGGCGTCGGCGTCGAGGCGGAGGAGGGGAGAGGGCAGCGTTCGCTGGACACGGCGGGCCTCGTCGCGCACGAAGGGCAGGTCGATTCGGTCGTCGAAGGCGCTTCGTCCGAAGACGAGGTGGTCGTTT
>JBCCPW010000206.1:0-6673 GCA_039024735.1 Bacteroidota bacterium | reverse complement strand
GTCTACGCCCTGCTCACCCTCGGGGTCGCTGCGTTTGTGGGCGCGACGGTCTCGATCGGGGCCGGGGACAGCTGTGGCAAGGCGGCGGTGACCGGACTGACGTGGGCTGCAGGGGCCGCAGTGTGCGCCGTGGTGCTCTCCACCGGATGCAATGGAATGGAAACGGGGGCGGAGATCCCCACGGCCCATTCCGCCTCGGGCGTGGCGTATCCCGCCGACGCGCTGGTGGCCTTCCACGACGGGACGCTGTCCACCGATCAGCGCCAGCTACTCGCCGAGGCGGCTCGCGAGGCGGGATACGGTGGCGTGGTGCTTCGGCACGTCCGCGAGGTGGACACTGGCGTGAGCGTCCGCGAGGGCTCCGCGTCGGGTCTGGTCCTCGATGTCGCCGTTCTCGACGCCGCGACGGCCCGGTTCCGCCCCCTCGGTGACGACCCGCTCCTCCCGAGCACGACCCGCAGCGTGCCCTTGGGCACCGCCAACCTCGATGCCGCCACGTCTCGCGCGCTGGCATCCGTCTCCCACTGATCCCATGCGTTTGCTCCTCCTGTGTGCCCTGCTATCCGCCTCGGTGGCGGCGTCTGCCCAAACGCCCATCCAGACCGTGCCCGCCGACGCGGCTCTGCACCCGTTGGCCGAGTGGGACGTGGCCCCGGTAGCTGCGGCCTCCGGCCTGGACATCGCGCGGTACGTCCTCGCGGGGGCGGTCTGTGTGGGGGCGGCCGTCTGGGTCCTTGCGGATGCCCAGTCCCGGGATGAACAGGTGGACCTGTGCACGCTCAACCTCGTGGGGTACGCCGCCGTCGGGGTGGCGGCGCTGATCGTTCAGGGCGAGGACATATGCGGACTCGGGCTTCGTCTGGGGGGCGAGAGGCCCGTGGAGACCGCCTACCGAGAGTCGGATCTGGCGGCGTTCGCGACGGGGGAGTTTGAGGAGGCGCACCGGGAGCGCCTGGCGGCTGCGGCCCGCGCGCGAGGACGCAAGGGCGTCGTGTTGCAGCGCGTCACGCAGGACCGAGGCGGTGTGGGGGAGGGCGCCGGCGTCCTCATGCTGGAGGTGGCCGTGGTGGAGGCCGAGACCGGTCGGCTGCTTCGGTTGGCGGACGACCCGCTCGCGCCCGTGACGGTCCTCTCGGTGCCCGTGGGCGACGATCTCGCGGCTGCAAGCACCGAGGCGATGCACCGCATCCTGGGCTGACCCTCCCGCCTCGGTGCCGATGCAGAGCCACCGAGGCGGAGCCGCCGAATGCGTCGGGGATGTGTTGCAACACGCCCGTTCTGCACCCTCGCGCCCGCCTCGGTGATCCGCCCACGGACCGGGTCGCGCGCTGCACATCCCGCCTCGGTACCGAGGCGGGCCCACCGAGGCGGAGAGACCGGCGGCGCATCCTTCACGCATGTTCGGGGTGACACGGCCCGGCAGAAGCCGTAGCCTCCGGCTCCGGGACCGGGCGCGCCGAGTCCCGAGTCCCCCGTCCCCTGCCCCCGTGCTGCGGAGCCTCTACATCCGCGACTACGCCCTCATCGAAGAACTCGAGGTCGAGTTCGACAGCGGGCTCAACATCATCACGGGCGAGACCGGCGCGGGGAAGAGCATCCTCCTCGGGGCGCTCAAGCTGCTCCTCGGGGAGCGGGCCAGCACCGAGGCGCTGCGGACGGGCGCGAAGAAGGCCATCATCGAGGGCGTCTTCGACAACGCCAACGAGGGGCGGCTCCCGGTGCTGCTGGAGAGCCACCAGATCGAGCCCGAGCCGTCGGGCCTGCTCACCATCCGGCGCGAGGTGTCCGAGCGTGGCTCCCGGGCCTTCCTCAACGACACGCCTGCCACGCTCGACGTGCTCCGCGAGGTGGCCTCCAACACCATCGACCTCCACGGCCAGCACGAGCACCAGTCGCTCCTGCGGACCGAGACGCACGTCGAACTGCTGGACAACTTCGGCGGCCTCGGTGGGCTCCTCGCGACGTATCGCGAGCGGTACGCCGCCCTCGCCGCGCTCTTCCACGAGCGCACCGATCTCGTCAAGCGCAAGGACGATCTCGCGAGGCAGAAGGAACTCTACGGCTTCCAGATCGAGGAGATCGATAAGACCGCGCCGGTCGTGGGAGAGGCGGACGAACTGGAGGCCGAGCGGCGCGTGCTGGAGAACGCCGAGACGCTCTACGAGTCCACGGCCGCGCTGTACGAAAGCCTCGGTGAGAGCGAGGACGCGCTCTATGACCGCCTCGTGGTGGTGCGAAACCAGATCCAGGACCTCGCGCGGATCGACGCGTCGTTCGACGAGACTCTGGAGGACGTGCGCTCCGCCGAGGTGGTGCTCAAGGAGGCCATGCAGTTCCTCCAGGACTACAACGCGCGCATCGAGTTCAACCCGGAGCGGCTGGACGAAATCCGCGAGCGCCTCGGTGAACTGGACTACCTCGGGCGGAAGTACGGCGGCACCATCGAGGCGGTGCTGGCCCACCGCGAGGAGATCGGCGCGGCGTTCCAACTCGCGAAGGACTTCGACGGCGCCATCGCGCGGCTGGACGAGCGCATCGAGGAGGGCAAGGCGGCGCTTTCGCGCGCGGCGTATCGGCTGAGCCAGAAGCGGCACGAGGTCGCGGAGCGGATCGAGCAGATGATCGCCGTGGAGTTGGCGGGGCTCGGGATGCCGCACGCGCGCTTCGAGGTCCGCTTCACGCACCAGGACGACCCGGACGGGTGGGTCCGCCTCGGGACCGAGGGGCGGCAGGTGGCGGCGTTCCCCGCCGGAGCCGACCTCGTGGAGTTCTACATCACGGCCAACCTGGGCGAGGACCTGAAGCCGCTCGCCAAGACCGCCTCGGGCGGCGAGATCTCGCGCATCATGCTCGCCCTCAAGACGATCCTCGCGAAGTCCGAGCGCCTGCCGATCCTCGTGTTCGACGAGATCGACGTGGGCATCTCCGGGCCCATCGCGCGGCGCGTGGGGGAGTCCATGCGGGGTCTGGCGAGCTACCACCAGATCATCGCCATCACGCACCTGCCGCAGATCGCGAGCCTGGGCGACGTGCACTTCTCTGTCGCGAAGGAGATCGCCGACGGCCGCACGAAGACGCGGATCTCGCAACTGGACGAGTCCGAGCGCGCCGAGGCGGTGGCGCAACTGCTCTCGGGCGATGCGCCCACGGACGCGGCGCTCCAGTCGGCCCGCGAGTTGATCGACGCCGGGCGCGAGATGGACCGCCCGGAGTAGGTCCGCCTCGGTAACGAGGCGGAGGCGCTGAGGTCGCGAAGCCCTCCCTTGAGGGAGGTGCCCGAAGGGCGGAGGGTGTTCACCACGAAGCCCCACGTCTGCCCGAGGGAGCGCCCGTCTGAACGTGCGGGGGCGGTGACGACCCGACCCACCTCGGTCCTCCCAAGCGTTGCCACGCCTCGGTGGCTCCGTGGACCGAGGCGGGGGAGCCGCGAGAGACCCACCGGCGTTGAGTCCTCGAACCTCTCGCCTCGCCCGTGCCCGATCCCCTGGATGTCCTCGCCCTCGCCGCCCACCCCGACGACGTGGAACTGTGCGCGGGCGGCACGATGTGTGTCCTCGCCGAGCAAGGCTACCGGACGGGCATCGTGGACTTCACGCGGGGCGAGTTGGGCACGCGTGGGACGCCCGAGACGCGCACCACCGAGGCGGCCCGGGCGAGCGAGATCCTCAGCCTCGCCTCGCGAGACAACCTGGGCCTCGCGGACGGGGCCATCGAGAACACGCCGGAGACGCGGCGCGCGTTGATCCGCCTCGTGCGGCGCTACCGGCCGCAGATCATGCTCATCAACGCGCCCGAAGACCGGCATCCGGACCATCCCGCCGCGGCGCGCTTCGCGACGGACGCGCTCTTCTACGCGGGTCTTGCGAAGATCGAGACCGAGGACGACGGGCAAGCACAAGAGCCGTGGCGCCCGGCGCACGTGCTGCACTACATGCAGTCGATTCCATTCGAGCCGACGCTCGTGGTGGACGTGAGCGCGGTGTGGGAGCGGCGCATGGAGGCGCTGCTGGCCTACCGCAGCCAGTTCTACACCGGCGACGACAGCGGTCCGCAGACGTTCATCTCGAACCCGGCCTTCCTGGAATGGGTGGAGGCGCGGGCGCGGACCTACGGTTACCGCATCGGCGCGACGTACGGGGAGCCGTTGCTCTACCGCCACGGGCCGGTCGGCGTGACGGACCTAGTGGCGGTGCTCTCGCGCGAGCCTCGATTCCGCTGACCGTTCCCGCCTCGGTGCCGAGGCGGATCTACCCTGCGCTGACCCGGAAGAGGAGGGTCCGGCGTCCGGTGGCCGGGCTCCGTAGGCGGAGCGTGTCCCCGGTGACGCGCGCCACGAAGCGCTCGGCGCCCTGCGCGTCCTGAAGCGTCAGCAGCGAGTCCGCCTCCACGCGGTACCGCGCGGCGTACGTCTGGGCGTCGCCCGCGGGTGGCCGGACGATGATCTGCGCGCGGCCGTCGGCGAAGAAGGTGTAGCGCGTCGTGAGGCCGTCCTCCCCCTCGGTGGCTTGCCGCCACGTCCCGACGAGGTCCGCGACGGGGTCTGCGCAGGCGCCGAGCGCGAGGGCACAGGCGAGGAGGCCCGCGAGGGCACCGAGGCGGAGAGAGACGTGTTGCATCGCGGGTAACTTAGCGGCCTCCCGCGTGCCTCTCCGATGCTTCTCGACACCCCGGTCACCGTCTTCCTGCTCGTCCTGAACGGGCTCATCGGTGCGTACACGCTGTTCGTGGATCCGAGCCTGGTGGGGAAGTGGGCGTTTCGGCCGTACGTGGTGCGGCAGCGGCGCGAAATGGGGCGGTGGCTGACGGCCGGGTTCGTCCACGTGGGGGTGGGGCACCTCGCGTTCAACCTGATCACGCTGTACTTCTTCGGGCCGCTGATCGAGGGCGTGCTGGGGCCGGTGCGATTCCTCATGGTCTACCTCGGGAGTGACCTCGCGGCGAACGCGCTCACGTTCTGGCGGCACCGAGGCGACCCGAACTACTCGGCCGTTGGCGCGAGCGGAGCCATCTCAGGGGTGCTGTTCTCGTTCGTTCTCTTCGCGCCGTTCGAGTTGCTCTACGTATTCTTCGCGATCCCGATGCCCGCCATCGTGTTCGCAGTGCTCTACGTCGTGCTCTCCATCTACGCCTCCAAGCAAGGCGGCGGACGCATCGCGCACGAGGCCCACCTCGGGGGCGCTCTCGGCGGCCTCGTGCTGACCATCGCGCTCTACCCGGCGGCGGTGACCATCTTCCTCCGCCAACTCGGGCTGGGCTGACGCTCTCCGCCTCGGTGCGTCCGCCTCGGCACCGAGGCGGGTCTACCCGAGTGCCCGGCGGACGATCTCGTTCCAGTCCGAGACCGCGAGAGCGCCGTGCTCGTCGTGCGTCGGGTCGCCGTTCCACCAGCAGACGGCCCAGCCCGCTGACGTGGCGCCCTCCACGTCGGACCGCAGCGAGTCGCCGATGTACAGGATGTCCTCAGGCGGTGCGCCCGCCCGCTCAGCCGCCAGCGCGAACGTGGGCGCGTGTGGCTTCCACGTCCCGATCTCCTCCGCGATGAGAACGGTGCCCGGTGCGCACGCCGCCTCGATCTCCGGGAGCCTCGCGAGCTTGGCCCGCTGCTGCTCGCGGAAGCCGTTCGTGAGGAGGCCAACCGGCACTGCCTCGGCGATGGCCCGGAAGGCCGTGCGGGCGCCGTCCGCCCAGCGCCAGTGGTGGCCGTAGCGATCGAGGTAGGTGTCGCTCGCCGCGTCGGGATCGAGGGAGCCCACCCCGATGGCGCCGAAGGTGTGAGCGAAGCGGAGCCGCTTGAGTTGGGCCTTGGTGATGCGGCCTCGCCCGTAGTCGTGCCAGAGCGGCCCGTTGTGCTGGCGGTAGGTGGTGTGCAGGTCCTCGTCCGCGATGTGCCCGAGGTGGGCCGGATGCGCCGCGCGGAGATCCCGGAGAGCGAGCCGCTCCGCCTCGGTGTGGTCGAGGAGGGTGTCGTCGAGATCGAAGTAGACAAAACTCGGGGCTCGGGACATAGGGACTGGGGAAGGGCGTGAAGAGGCCGGTGGCAGGCTGTAGGATTCCCAGTCCCTAGTCCCCAGTCGCCAGCCCCCTCTCAAACATCGCGTACCCCTTGTCGCGGGCGCAGCCGAGCTTTTCGAGAGTGTTGATGAGCGTCGTGTTCACGTCCAGCACCCAGCTCAGCTCGGCGGCCTCGTAGCCCTTCAGTCGGCCGTTGACGATGGTCTGGTGGATGAGCAGCACGTCCGTCCCGAGGTTGCGGAACTCCGGCAGCACGCCCATGAGCGCCATGCGGATCTCATAAATGCCTCCGGCCTTGACGGTGCCGAGGAGCTTGGGCAGGCCGAGCGGCAGGAGACGCCCTCGCGGCAGCTTCTTGAGCGCGCGGTTGAGGTTGGGCAGGCTGGCCGAGAAGGCGACCGGCTCCCCGTCTTTCTCCGCGAAGAGAAACAGGTCTGGCTCGATGACTGGCTTGAGTTCCTTCGCGAGGTGAAGCGCCTCGTGCTCGGTGTAGGGCACGTGGCCCCAGTTCTCCGCCCACGCCACGTTGTAGATCCGCATCGCCGCCGCCACGTCCTCATCGAACCGGCTCATGTCCAGCGCGCGGACGGTCAGGTCCGGGTTTCGGCGCGTGACGATGGCCGCGCCTCGCGCCATCCGCTTGTCGTCGATGTAGGCCTCG
>JBCCPW010000205.1:0-6683 GCA_039024735.1 Bacteroidota bacterium | reverse complement strand
CGCGCTCGGGTTGTATTCCTCTCCGGGAGGGAGGTGGGGCTCGGCGATCTCACTCGGCGAGGTGGACGACACAGGCGCAATCACGACGAAGTGGGGCATCGCGCGGCGAACCGGTGCAGATGACGCAGGCCTCTACTTCACATTCGGGACCAACAACAACTACGCCTCCAACGACGCCCAGATGCGGATCGACACCGACGGGTCCGTCCACGCCGACGATGCGTTCGTGGGCGGCGGCGCGGACCTCGCGGAGTACTTCCCCCTCGCCACGTCGGAGACGGCGACCGCCTCGGTGCAACCGGGCGACCTCGTCGGCCTCTGGCGAGGCAAAGTGAGCCTCAACGCGAGAGGCGCGGATCAGGTCATGATTGCGTCCAGCAATCCCGCGTTCATCGGCAACCCCGACGCCGAGGCGAGCGGGGCGCTCGTCGCCCTCGTGGGCCAGGCCGAGGTGCGCGTCACGGGTACCGCGAACGTGGGCGATCTCCTGGTCGCCTCAGGCCAGGACGACGGGACGGCGCGCGCCGTGGCGCCAGAGGCCTACCGTCCCGAGGCGGACGGTCCGGTGGCGGGCCGGGTCCTCGCGCTCCCCGAGGCGGGACGGGCGGTGGCGCTCGTCGGCGTGGACGAGGCGGCGGCGCTGCGGGCCGTGGTGTCGGCGCAGGCGGCACAACTCGACGCCCAGCAGGATCAACTCACGGCGCTGCGGGCCGACCTCGACCGTCTCCTGCAGCGTCTGAACGCCGAAGCCCTCGCGCTCTCCGAATAAACCGGAATCGTCACGTTCCTGCCCCTCCATCCAGAGTGTTTCGTTCACCCTCGGCCTCTTGCGACATGCGCTACAGTCTTCTTCTCGCCGCCCTGCTCGTGGCGGCTCCCGCCTCGGCTCAACTCACCCTGACCCGGGTCGTCATCGGCGCGGGGTCCGTTGAGGCCTCTGGCGGGACGATCACGCTCCGGGGCACGATCGGCCAACTGGGGGGAGGCGCCGAGGCGCAGCCGGTCTCGAACGAAGAATCGGAGGCGCCCGCCGTGATCGCGTTCGCCCTCGCGCCGCCCATGCCGAACCCGGCCCGGGACCGCGTGACCCTCCGCTACGGGCTCGATGTGCCCGGCCCGGCCCGGGTCGCGCTGGTGGACATGCTCGGCCGCGAAGTCGCGCTCGCCGCCGAAGGCGACCACTCCCACGGGTTCCACGAGGCGACGCTGTCCACGCGCGCACTGGCCTCTGGCGTGTACGTGGTCCGCCTCGAGGCCGACGGGCGGTTCCTCACTCGCACCCTGACGGTCGTTCGGTGACCAACGGGCACCATGCACTGGGACGGCGCCCAGGGCGGGTCGGTGTCCGCCTCGGTGCACCGAACGTCTTCGGGGACGGGACGACTCCCGGAGATCGACGCCTCCCGCCTCGGGGCTCCCGAGGGGCCCCCACCGAGGCGGGTCCGGCTGAAAGGGCAAACCCGGCGGCCTCCCCCGGTTTTTCCCGAAGCTCCGCCTCGGTCCCGGCTATCTTTCGCGCCGCAAAACCCCTGGGCGGGCGCCGGTAACAGGACGGTCGCCGCCCCTCTCCCCACTTGAATCCCCGCGAGGCGGGGCGTGTGCTATGGGCATGATGGTGAAGATCCGACAGAAGGTCGGATCGGTGATGATCGGCGTCCTCGTCGTCGCGTTCGGCGGCCTCTGGATGCTTCAGGACTCGGGCGTCTTCGACACGATGGGCGCCTTCTCGGGACAGGCCATCGCGACTGTGGACGGCACCCCGATTACGGCCGAGCTGTACGACGCCAACGTGCAGCAGCGAATGCAGCTCTACCAGCAGCAGGGCATCGAGGTCACCCAATCGGTCCAGGCGCAGGTCGAGAACGAGGTCTTCGACGCCCTCGTGGACAACGCGCTGCGGACCAACGAGATGGACCGCCTCGGGATCGAGGTCTCCGACGCGGAGGTCTCCGCTCTCATCACGGGCGACAACCCCGACCCGCTCATCCGCCAGCTCTTCCCGGACGGGCAGGGCGGCGTGGACCGGACGCGCCTCCGCGAGGTCGTGGAGCAGTCCAGCGAGGAGCCGGAGCTTCGGACACAGCTCGTCGCGCTCCAGGAGCAGATCCGCACCACGCGGCGCCAGGCCAAGCTGGACGCGATGGTGACCGCCAGCGTCCGCGTGTCGCAGGCGGAGATCGAGCGCGAGTTCGTCCGTCGCAACCGGCAGGGTGCCGCCCAGTTCGTCGCCCTCCGCTACGCCGATGTGCCAGACGCGGAGGTCAACGTCACCGAGGCGGACCTCCAGAGCTACTACCGCGACAACGGTGACGACTTCGCCCGCGAGAAGACCTACACCGTCGAGTACGTCTCCTTCTCCAAGGAGCCCACGGCGGCCGACTCGTCCCGCGCGATGACGACCCTGACCGATCTCCGGGAGGACTTCGTCGCGGCCGATGACGCCGAGGCGTTCGCCGCCCTGAACGCGTTCGGTGCCGAGAGTGCGCGTGAGTTCGTGCCCGCCGCCGATCTCGGCGCCGAACTCGCGACGGCCATCTACAGCGACGTGCGCGAGGGCCGAGTCGTGGGGCCGGTGATCTCCAACGGCGAGGCGGTCCTCGCGCGGATCACGGACGTGCGCCCGGCCGACGAGCCCATCCTCAACGCGCGGCACATCCTGGTCCCCGCGGACCAGCGCCAGCGCGCGGTGGAGTTGAAGGCGCAGATCGAAGGCGGCGACATCGCCTTCGCTGAGGCAGCCCGGCAGTCCTCCACGGACGAGTCCAACGCCTCCCGAGGCGGTGACCTCGGATGGTTCGGCCGGGGCCGGATGGTGCGCCCGTTCGAGGACGCGGCGTTCTCCGCACCGGTCGGCCGGATCGTCGGTCCGGTGGAGACCCAGTTCGGATGGCACCTCATCCGCGTGGAGGCTCGCGCGAACCAAGAGGCCGAGATCGTCCGCATCGCACGCGTCGTCGAAGGCAACTTCGGACGCGTCCGTGAGGACGCGGAGGACTTCCAGATCTTCACCGAGGAGGAGCGCCGCGAGTTCGCGGAGGCTGCCGCCGAGGCGGAGTTGGAAACGACCAGCGTGCTCGTGACCGACGAGCAGACCTTCGTCCCGGGCCTCCAGGTGGGACGCTCGTTCTTCCGCTTCCTGCGCAACTCCGCCGAGGGCGATCTCTCGGAGCCCATCGACGCGGGCGACCGGTTCATCGTCGCGCAACTCGTCGAGGTTCTCCCGGAGGGCACGCGGCCGTTCGAGGAGGTCCGCTCCCAGATCGAGGCGGAGGTGCTCACCCAGAAGAAGCGCGAGCTTCAGGCGGAGCGGCTCCGCGACGCACTGGGCGGTAACGGCACCAGCCTCGCGGCGCTCGCCCAGGCCGCAGGCACGGAGGTCCAGACCGCCGCTGCGCTCTCGCTCGCCACGCCGACCGTCGCTGGGTTCGGGCGTGAGCCCTCTCTCGTGGGGGCGGCCTTCGGACTCAAGCCGGGGCAGCGCTCCGGCGTAATCGAGGGCGAAAACGCCGTCTTCGTCGTCCAGACGACCTCTCTGCGCGGGGGGCTCCCGGACGAACTCACCGAGACGGACCGCGAGCAGATCGCGACGCAGCTCCTCCAGCGGAAGCGCCAGCAGGTGCAGGAGGCGTGGCTCACGGCGCTGCGCGAGGACGCCGACATCGAGGACAACCGCGCGCTCTTCTACGGCGGCTGATCCCTCCTGCCACGAGGATCCCGCGACGGGCCGTCTCCACCAGGGGATGGCCCGTTTTCTGTGGGTGAGCCCGCCTCGGTGCCGACCGTCTACGGGCCCGAGGCAAGGCGTGCCCATCGTACGGATTCCGCGCCCTGGTATCGGGATGTGACCCGAGGACGACAGACCGCAGACAACGGACCACAGACGACGGACCACGGGCATCGGGTGGTCTGTGGTCGCGTCGTTCGCTTCGGTGGACACGAGGGCACAGCGCCCGACGGGAGGGCACCGAGGCGGGCGAGGTCGCGCGGGACCTACACCGGCGGCTGAATCGGGTACTCGGCCTCCACGTCGCCGTCGGCCATCCGGCGGAGGCGCCGTCGGAGCATCCGCTTGCGGAGGCCCGAGAGGTAATCCACGAAGAGGACGCCATCGAGGTGGTCCAACTCATGCTGGACGACCCGCGCGAGCATCCCGCGCGCCGTCATCTCCACGGGCTCGAACGTCTCGGCATCCAGGTAGCGCAGCCGCACCGCCTCAGGCCGGACCACGTCGTCGCGAAGCTCTGGGATGGAGAGGCAGCCCTCCTCGAAGGCCTCGTCCTCGGCATTGTCCACCGGAGCGATCTCGGGATTGACGAGCGCCAGCGGGCGGGTCGCCCACGCGGGCACCTCGCCTCCGAGCTCCTCCGCGATGTCATCGGCGTACGGGGTCAGATCGATGACAAACACGCGCAGCGACCGTCCCACCTGTGGCGCCGCGAGTCCGATGCCGTTGGCCTCGTGCATCGTCTCGACCATGTCGTCGAGGAGTTGCCGGAAGGCCTCCCGGTCAAAGTCCGAGGCGTCGGGATCGACGGGCACCGCGCGCTCGCGGAGAACCGGCTGACCGTACGTGTAGATGGGCAACACCATGCCGAAGGGTACCGTCAGAGGAGTCGCAGGTGAAGCCCTCAGTCCTCTATCCGTTCACCCTTCACCCTTCTCGGCGAGCCAGTCCTGGAGAATGATGGCGGCTGCGGCGGCGTCCACACGGCCCTTCACCTTTCGCCGCTTACCCCTCGGGACGCCCTGAGCCACGAGCGCCTGCTGCGCACGCTTGGTCGAATACCGCTCGTCCTGCACCTCCACCGCCACGCCGGGCAGCGCCTTGCGGATGCGCGAGATGAACGGCTTGGTTCGAGCGACCGCCTCGCCCTCGTCGCCCGCCTCGGTGAGCGGCCAGCCCACCACCACGACCTCGATGCCGTCCGCCTCGTGGATCGCCCGGAGTTCGTCTAGCGCGACCGGCGGCACGAACGTCCCGACCGCCCGTGCGAACAGCCGGAGCGGGTCGGTGACGGCGAGGCCGACGCGGCGACGGCCCACGTCCACCGCAACGATTCGAGGCAGGGCATCCATGCCGGGGAATCTCGCCACGGAAGGCCTCAAGCACACCGAGGCGGGTCGGATCGGCAGGGCGAGCCCCGCCTCGGTGACGTGGGAGAGTGTCCCGCGCTACGCCGACTCCTCGTCTGCCACGCGGTGCGTGTGTCCGTTGGTCGCCTTCGGCGATGCGTCGGCGCTGCCTTCGGGAATGTCGTACCCGAGGTCGGCGAGAGGCGTCTGGAGCACCTCGCGAAGCTTCTTGCTCGGCTTGAAGTGCGTCTTCCGCCGGGCCCGGATGAACACCGTCTGGTTGGTTTTGGGGTTTCGCGCCTTTGGCTTTGCCTTGGTCTTTTTAACCTCGAACACACCAAAGTCTCGAAGCTCAATGCGGACCTCAGGGTCTGCTTCCTCCATCAACTGCCGGAGCGACATCACGACTGCATGAACCCACGGTTCGCACTTGTACAGCGGAGCGCCCTCCATCTCAGCGACGCGACGCGCGAGGTCCTTCTTGGTCAGCGTCGGGACGCGGGGTAAGGGGGATTCCATAGAGGGGTGGTGGGGGACGCCAACCGGATGTGTCGGCGACAGGTACACATACTCCATCTTGAGCGTTCGGTCCCGCATTCCCGCACGCTCCCTGATGGGATCGGTACGAAACATACGCATTCCGTTCGGCTCTCCGCGTAGAAGGGCACACATTTCCCCCTACGCCCACGGAACGACCTCACGTTCTGCACATATGAACGGATGAAACGGCCCTTCGAGCCCCCTCGAACGCCGCGCTACTCCTCGAGGCGATAGACCCCGTAGACCCCGTCGAGGCGGTTGATCCGCTTCATGATGCGCTGGAGTTGGCCCAGGTCCGACACGTACAGCCCGACGATGCCCTCGAACATGCCATCTTCTCCCGCAATGGTGATCGACCGGATGTTCGTCTTGAGGTTTTTCGAGATGACCGTCGTGAGATCACTGACGAGACCCACGCGGTCCTCCCCCACAATCCGCAGCGCAGCGACGAACTGCACGTCTTTCTGACGGCTCCATTCCACGTCGATCGTGCGCTCGGCACGGTCCAGGAGGAGGTGCGGGGCGTTTTTGCAACTCGTCCGATGGATCTTGATGGCGCCCGTCTTGGAGATAAACCCGAAGACCTCGTCTCCCGGGATGGGCGAGCAGCAGGTGGCGTACTCCACGGCCATGCCGGACTGCGCCTCGCCGTCGATGATGAGCGACGGGGAGCCGTGCTCGCGCGCCACCTCGGTGAAGCCCTCGGCGATCTGCTCCACCTCCAGCCGGGCGGGAGAGGCCCCCGCCTCGGGCTCAGGCTCCGGGGTGCTTCGGTTGCGGAGTTGGTCCACGAACTCGGCCGCGTCGTACAGCCCTGAGCCAATCTCGTAGTAGAGTTGCTGCGTGGAAGGAAACTTGAGCTGCGCCGTGACGCGCTCCAGCGTCTGCTTGTCCACGCTCAGGCCCACCCGCTTCATGCGCTTCTCGACGAGCGCACGACCGTGATCCACGGCCTTCCGGCGCTTCTCGTTGATCCAGTGCCGGATGCGGGTTCGCGCCTTGTGGGTCACCACGAAGCTCATCCAGTCCGGGTTGGGCGTCTGCTTCTTGGACGTGAGGACCTCGATCTG
>JBCCPW010000204.1:0-6742 GCA_039024735.1 Bacteroidota bacterium | reverse complement strand
GACCGCTGGCGCCGCTACTGGCAGGTCCACCCCGATGGCACCGAGCCCGAACTGGTCCACTTCATCGGGAAGGACAACATCGTCTTCCACTGCCTCATCTTCCCGGCGGTGCTGATGACACAGAACGATGCGCAGCCGAGCCTCCCGCGCTTCGTCCTGCCGGAGAACGTCCCCGCCAACGAGTTCCTCAACCTCGAAGGGCAGAAGATCTCCACCTCGCGAGGGTGGGCGGTCTGGGCCGAGGAGGCTCTCGCCGACTTTCCGCTGGACCTGCTCCGCTACGGCCTCGCGGTCGGCCTACCAGAGGCCAAGGACGCCGATTTCTCCTGGGCGGACTTCCAGGCGCGCGTCAACGGCGAACTCGCCGACGTGGTGGGCAACTTCGTCAACCGAGCGCTCACCTTCTGCACCCGGTTCACGGACGGGGAGGTTCCCCCCCTCGATGCTCCCACCGAGGCGGACACCGCCATGCTCGATGCGCTCGCGACGACCACAACGCGAACGGGGGAGGCCTACGAACGCTACCGCCTCCGCGAGGCCGTGCAAGAGGCCGTGCAGCTCGCCCGCCTCGGCAACCAGTACCTGCAGGAGTCCGAGCCGTGGAAGACGCGCAAGACGGATCCGCGCGCGATGCAGACGACCGTCCACGTCGCGCTTCAGGTGTGTGCCTCGCTCTCGATTCTGCTGGAGCCCGTCGTGCCCGACGCGATGGCGGCCCTCCGCGCGATGCTGAAGCTCGATGGCGTCCGCCCGAGCACGCCCGGTGCCGACACCGAGGTGGGCACCCTCGGCTGGTCCGACGCTTCGCGCTCGTTGCTGCCTGCCGGACACGCCATTGGCGAGCCTGGGATCCTCTTCCGCAAGGTGGAGGACGACGAGGTGGAGGCCCAGCGAGCGCGTCTGGAGCAGCGCGCCGCCGACTCGTCCCGCCTCGGTGCCGAGGTGGAGGTCTCCTCGGACCTGCCGTTCGCCGAGATCGGCGAGACCATCACGTTCGATCAGTTCACGCCCCTCGACCTGCGCGCGGGCCGCATCGTAGCCGCGGAGCCGCATCCCAAGGCCGACAAGCTGCTCCGGTTCGACGTGGACCTGGGATTCGAGACGCGGCAGATCCTGTCGGGCGTCCGCGAGCACCTCGCGCCCGAGGACCTGCTCGGTCAGACCGTGGTCGTGGTCGCCAACCTCGCGCCGCGCACCATCCGGGGTCTGGAGAGCCAGGGCATGATCCTGTTCGCAGAGAACCGAGACGGGGCGCTCGTGCCCGTCACGACGAGCGGCGAGCCGGGCGCCATCGTGAGGTAGACCCGAGCCGGGACGACGAGACGGCGTCGCGGTCGATCGCGGCACCGCGTGGGCCCGTTGGCCGGACGGTGACGGGGGGGAGGTCCGGCGGCGGGGGACCGTCGTCGCCGCCATCCGGCGGGTTGACCGCCCGGCACAGAATGGCGACGCACACCGCGAGGGGAAACAGCCCGAAGACGAAGAGGAGAGCGAAGGCGAGCACGTCGGTGTGAAGGACAAGAGAAGCTATACGCCCAAGAGTAAAGCGCTCAGAGATCAGGCGCAAGCCCCGTCGGAGCATCACGCGAGCGGGTCGCGTCACGCCGCCTCGGTGCCGAGGCGGATCCGAAGGCACCGAGGCGGGCACGCCCGCCCGTCCGGGGCGATCTTCACGCCCTCATCCAGCGGGTCGCCTGGCCCGCACCCCGCATGGAGCCCGCGCTCGTCCCCGCCGACACGGCCCATCAGGCCGATCCCCTCGCGCTCTACCGGTCTCTTCGTCTCCCGCGCACCGTGGAGGACAAGATGCTCCGGCTCATCCGGCAGAACCGCCTCGCGAAATGGTTCAGCGGTTACGGTCAGGAGGCCATCGCGGTCGGCGTCGCGACCGCCCTGGAGGACCGCGACTGGATCTTGCCCATGCACCGCAACCTGGGCGTCTGGACGACGCGCGGCGTGCCGTTGCGCCCGCTGTTCTGCCAGCTGATGGGTCGCGAGGGCGGCTTTACGAATGGGCGCGACCGGACCTTCCACTTCGGCTTGCCGGAGAGGCGGATCGTCGGGATGATCTCGCATCTGGCCGCGATGCTGCCGGTGGCTGACGGTCTCGGCCTCGCCTCGCGTCTTCAGGACACGGGCGCGGTCGCCGCCGCCTTCGTCGGGGATGGCGCCACGCGCGAGGGCGAGTTTCACGAGGCGCTGAGTCTCGCGGGGGCGTGGACGCTTCCGGTCCTGTTCATCGTGGAGAACAACGGCTACGGCCTGTCCACACCCACCACCGAGGCGGTGCCGGTGGAGGACATCGCCGAGGCGGCGCGCGGCTACGGCATGCCGGGCGTCGTCGTGGATGGGAACGACATCGAGGCGGTCCTCGCCCTCACGCGTCGGTTTGCGCAGAGGGCGCGCGAGGGCGGAGGGCCTGCGCTCCTGGAAATGAAGACGTTCCGTATGCGGGGACACGAGGAGGCCAGCGGCACGAAGTACGTGCCTCAGGAGGTCCTCGACGCCTGGGCCTCGCGCGATCCCCTCGCGAGATACCGCGCCTCGCTCATCGCCCAAGGGGTCCTCGCCGATACGCTGGACGCCATCGACGCGGAGCTGGCCTCCGAGGTGGAGGTCACGGCGGAGTGGGCGCTGACGCGGCCGGAGGTGCGCTCGGACACCGAGACGGAGCACGCGGCGGTCTTCGCGCCACACGTCTCGCGCGAATCATCCACAGGGGAGGGCCGCGAGCAGCGCTTCATCGACGCCCTGTCCGATGGCCTCGCGGACGCGATGGAGGCCAACGACCGGGTGCTCGTCATGGGGCAGGACGTGGCCGAGTACGGGGGCGTGTTCAAGGTCACGCAGGGTTTCGTGGAGCGGTTCGGCCACGATCGGGTCCGCAACACGCCCATCATCGAGAACGGCGCTATTGGTTGCGCGATGGGCCTCGCGCTGGAGGGCTACGCGCCTGTCGTGGAAATGCAGTACGCCGACTTCGTGTCGTGCGGCGTCAACCAGATCGTCAACAACCTCGCGACGACGCATTACCGCTGGGGCGCCCCACTCAACGTGACCGTTCGCCTGCCGTTCGGCGGTGGCATCGGTGCGGGGCCGTTCCACAGCCAGTCTCCGGAGGCATGGTTCTGCCACGTCCCGGGCCTGAAGGTGGTCGTGCCGTCCACGCCCGCCGACGCGAAAGGACTCATCCGGGCTGCCATCGAAGACCCGAACCCGGTGCTCGTCTTCGAGCACAAGAAGCTGTACCGCTCCTTGAAGGGTCTCGTGCCATCTGGCGAGACCGTGACACCCATCGGCCCGGCGCGGGTCGCGCGCGAGGGCTCCGATCTGACCCTCGTGACGTGGGGTGTGGGCGTGCAATGGGCCCTCCGTCTGGCCCAGGACCTCACCGAGGCGGGACGGGCCGACATCGAGGTGATCGACCTGCGCACGCTGGTGCCGTGGGACCGCGAGACCGTGCAGGCGAGCGTCACGAAGACGGGTCGCGCGCTCGTGCTCCACGAGGCCGCTCGGACGGCGGGATTCGGTGCCGAGATCACCGCGGAGATCGCCGAGCGGTGGTTCCACGAGCTCGACGCACCGCCCGTGCGCGTGGCCGGGGCCGACCTTCCGGTGCCGTTCTCGGCGTTCATCGAGTCCGAGGTCTACTCGGCGACCGCCCGCCTCGGTGCAGCCGTGGACCGCCTGCTGGCGTACTGACCGTCCGTGCTCCGCGGTCGGGATGAGCGGTGGAGGACGACGGACCGCAGTTGACAGACGGCCCGGGGCACCGCTCACCGGACGATTTCTTCCGCCTCGGTGGGCAGGACATCGTCATGCCGCTTCCGAAGACGCCCTGTGCACCGAGGCGGCCAACCGACCGTCGCTGCGCCTCTACGGCAGTCAGCGGTCCTTCCGGTCGAAAGCCGTCCCCATCGCGTGCGGCGACTCGGTATCGGAACGGACATGAAACGCGACGCGGGACGAAGCGCTTGGCTCCGTCCCGCGTCCGTCTCACTGAGCGGTGTGCTATCGGCCGCGCGGGCCGAAGAAGTACCACAAGACGAGGCCCACGACGGGGAAGAAGAAGACCGCGAGCCCCCAGAGAACCTTGCTCCCGGTGTCGGCCGAGGAGTTCGCGATCTGCACGAAGGCGTAGATGATCGCGATGAGGTGGAGGAGCCCGAAGATGCCGCTCCAGCCGAAGGCGACATCGAGAGCGTTGTTTCCTCCGCAGCCGACGAGGGCGACCGAGAGGAGGCCAAGAGCGAGGAAGGGGAGGGTGCGTAAGCGGTTCATGGGATCAGTACGAGGCGAGGGAAGGGGCTACTTCTGGTTGTCCCGCACGACCCGCTGGCCCCACACGAGGAAGATCAGCAGGCCCACGACGGGGATACAGAACAGCAGGATGAGGCCAATCTTGGCGCCGATCGCGAGGTACGTCTTCCACGTCGCGAGCGAGACGAGGAGCGCGAGTACCGCGTTGAGCACCGCGATGAGCGTGATGAGAAGCGTCTTCGCGAGCCCGACGAACGAGGCGGCGAGCGTGGCAGCAATCACGAAGGACATGGAGTTCAGGGGGGAAACGGCGCGACCTACGCAACGCCCAGGCAGTGGGTTGCGTGCGCGACCGGGCCGGGCGCGAAATGCACGGCTAGCTTCCCGCTCGCCTGCGTCCTGCCATGCCCGATCCTCTCGTTGGCATCGCGATGGGCTCCGAGTCGGACTGGCCGACGATGGAGGCTGCCGCCGATGTCCTCCGCCAGTTCGATGTCCCCTTCGAGTGCCGCGTGCTCTCCGCCCACCGGACGCCCGCCGCGATGCAGGCCTACGCCGAGGCGGCGCGCGACCGGGGCCTTCGCGTCGTCGTGGCGGGAGCCGGAGGGGCGGCGCACCTGCCCGGCATGATCGCGGCGAGCACCACACTCCCGGTCATCGGGGTGCCGGTGCAGACGCGGGCCCTCGACGGGATGGACTCGCTGTTGTCCATCGTGCAGATGCCCGGCGGCGTACCGGTGGCCACGGTCGCCATCGGCGGTGCGAAGAACGCCGGACTTCTCGCCGTGCAGATCCTCGCCACAGCCGACGACGCCCTCGCGGACCGCCTCGGTGCGTACAAGCAGGAACTGCGCGATCTCGTCGCGGGGATGGACGCCCGGGTGAGCGCTCACGGAACGGGATAGCCCTGGCGTGTTTTCCGCCTCGGTACCGAGGCGGGGCAGGTCACGCGCCGAGCCAGTCCAGCAGGTCTGCCGCGATGCGTTCGCCTGCTCGTCCGTCCCACAGCGGAGGGATGCCGCCGGTTTTGGCGCGTCCGGCGAGCACGTCGTCCACCGCTCGTCCGACCGCCTCGGGATCGACAGGGAGCAACTGGTTCGTCCCGATCTCGACCGTGCTCGGGCGCTCCGTGGTGGGGCGGAGCGTGAGGCACGGCACACCGAGCGCCGTCGTCTCCTCCTGGATCCCGCCGGAGTCGGTCACGACGACCGTCGCGGCGTCCATCAGCGCGAGGAACTCCAGATAGCCCGCCGGCGGGATGATCCGCGCGAAGCTCTCGACGCGCGACAGCAGGCCGTGCGTGTACAGGTTGTGGCGCGTGCGCGGATGCAGCGGAAGGAGGACCGTCATTCGCTGCGCGAGAGTCTCCAGCACCGAGGCGACCGCCGCCAGCGCCTCGGGGTGATCCACGTTGCGTGGGCGGTGGACGGTCACCAGCGCGAACGCTTCGCCCGCGAGGCCCATCCGCTCGACGGTCCCGGACGCTCGTGCAGGGTCCACGTGGTTCCGAAGCGAATCGATCATCACGTTGCCCACGAACGCGATCCGGTCAGCCGGTATGCCTTCCCGGGAGAGGTTGTCCAGACCCGATTGCTCCGTGACGTAGAGCCGATCGGCGAGGTGATCCACGGCGATCCGATTCAACTCCTCGGGCATCGCGCGGTCACCGGAGCGGAGCCCCGCCTCCACGTGCACGACCGGCACGTGCCGCTTGGCCGCGACGAGCGCCGTCGCAAGCGTCGAGTTGACGTCGCCCACGACCACGACCGCCTCGGGGGCCACCTCCGCCAAAACGGGTTCGAAGGCCAGCATCACCCGTGCGGTCTGCTCCGCGTGCGTGCCGCCGCCCACGCCGAGATAGTGCGCGGGCTCGGGGAGGCCGAGATCGCGGAAGAACACGTCGCTCATCCGCTGATCGTAGTGCTGCCCGGTGTGGACCACGAGCGAGGTCGCCCGGCCGTCCGACACGAGGGCGTCGTGGAGAGGCCCCACCTTCATGAAGTTCGGCCGGGCGCCGACGACGGAGAGGAGAGTCATGAGCGGACGGATGGGCTCACGCGGTCACCGAGGCGGGAGGGGCAGGCTCGCCCGCCTCGGTGGGTGCGGTGGCGTCCTCGCGGCGGATCTGGTCGGCCTTGCCCGCGAGGAAGAGCAGGAGCGGGACGGTCAGGCTGACCCCCTCGCTCACGTACGTCCGCGCGAACTGGTGCAGGTCGAACGCCGCCGGAATCCACCCGATACCGAGTGCGAACAGGACGACGGTGCTCATTCCCAGGACGAGGTGGTACCCGAGGAGGTAGAGCCAGTACGGGCGCGTCGGGAAGGCTGCGATGAGGAACATCGCGGGGAGGAGGAAGATGACCCCGGCGGGTGCGGCCCACACCACGCGCTCCTCGTCGGTCTCGGCGCCTGCGGGGAGGACGAAGACCGCCTCGGCGCGACGGGCGGGCTGGACCACGTCGAACTGCGCGCTCCTGGGGGT
>JBCCPW010000203.1:0-6743 GCA_039024735.1 Bacteroidota bacterium | reverse complement strand
GTGGAGTACCAGAGCCACGTCAGGATGGCATGGAGCGCGGCGTACGAGATCGCGAATCCAATGGACCCAGCCCCAATGGCGTCATGCGCGAAGGCGGCCATCCCTCCCACGGCCATCATTTGGAGGAAGGTGAACGTCCGGGTGCGGGTGTCGTCTGAACCGTGGAGGTCGTGGTAGAGGCTTCCGTTGGCCCATGCCCACCAGACAATGGCGAAGAGAAACCCGTACGTGGCGAGCCCTTCCGGCGAGGGGTGCGCGGCCAGTGCGTGCGCGACCTCCGCAATCAGAACCACGAAGACGAGGTCGTAGAACAACTCGAGGAACGAGACCGTGCGATGGGAGTCGCGGCCTCGAGCGGAGCGAGAGCGACGCCAGAAGGGATGTCGATGCAACACAGGGGGTTGGGCGGTAGCGAGAAATCAAATGGTACTGCGTCCTTCTAGACGGTGCCTAGGGAAGGCTCCAGTCGCTCCTCTGCCTAGCCGCCTCCTCTACAGCCTCTGGCGCGACGTTATCGGTGGATTAGAACCGGTGGCCGAACTGGAACGTCACGATTGGGCGTCCAGAGAACGCTTCGCCGCTCAAGAGAACCTCCGCAGGACCCAGCGGCGTCGCCGCACCGAGCGATAGACCGTAGCCAAATCGAAAGTCCTCCGGGTCCGATGACAACTCCAGCCCTGCGCGTCCTACATCGGCCGTGATGGTAGCGAAGAGATTGGGGCGGACCTCTGCCTGAAGCCCCAGGGCCGCTGTCTGGCCAACAGGACCAATGAGTTCTGCCAGTTCCGCACCGTAGAGGGGAAAGAACGAGGGAGGCAGAGACTGTGGGGTTACAGGTCCCCCCACCGTGGCGAACCGGTTGAAAGGCACTTCTTCCCAGCCATGCACAAGCACTGCCGATACCCGCGCGGTCACGCCAGAGGCGACCGGCACCGCTCCCTCCACCTGTCCCCCGAGACGCTGAAAGCGGTTGCCGATACCCGGCCCCCAGTCCGCGGATAGAAGCACCTGCCATCCTCGCGTGGAAAACGCCACCTTGTCCCGCGTGTCTGCGAAGGCAAACGCCTCAAGAGCCGCGTACCGAATGGCGTTGCTCTCGAGAGAGTCTGCGCCCACCTCGGGAGTGCCCCGAGTCCACGTCACGCTCGGCCCGACCCCGGTGATGAACGTGTTGAAGAGCGTCGGCCCTGCGTAGACGCGTCCAGAGATCGACTGGATGTTGCCTGCTGCAATCGCGCGGTCGTTGCCTGCGAAGAACTGAAACGGCAGGTTCACATAACCCGCTTGAGCAGCGACCGTCCAGGGAGAGTCCAGCCCGAGGCGGGCAAGGTAGCGCCCCTGAATCTGCGTCTGCTGCCCCAGGCGAAACGATAGGTCTGCAGTGCTGCCGAAAAAGAGGCAGTCGCGAAGCGTGAGAGTGAACAGCAAGGCGGCATCTTCCACGGTGTCATAGCGGAAGCCGATGCCGAGACGGTCACCGGACGAGGGGCGTGCATCGATCACGAGCCGCTCCGTTCCATCGCCGACCGAATCCAAGCGGTAGGTCACGAGGTCGAAAGCGCCAGTGGCGTACAGCACCTCCATCAACCGAGAGAGGTCCTGTGGAGTAACCGACTGTCCATCCAGCTCTCGGTCGAGGCGTTGTTGGGCCAATCGGGCCGCCCCTCCTTCCACGCCGCGGATTTCTACGCTGGAGATGCGTGCAGGCGCGATGGTCGGGCTCGGAGGCGGAGAGAGACCTGGATTCCCGAGGGCCGTCACTAGGGAATCCAGAGCCGGACGTTGACTCCGAGTGGCCGCTGCTCCTCGCTCGATCCAGGCCGTGCCCTGCTCGAAGGCGAACGCCGAAAGGCCATTCACGTCGGGGTCTACAATGACGTCGCAGAGCGCTCGCTGCTCCGCGAGGACACGATTGGCGTTGTAGAAGGTCGCGTCCACCATGACATCGAGGAACGTCGGGGGACGGTCGGCGGCGGTCGTATCACTGGCGGAGACGTCGACACAGACGAGCACATCGGCACCGAGCGCGAGAGCGTCCTCGGCGGGCAGGTTGCGGACGTAGCCGCCGTCGATCACGCGTCGCCCATTGAGATCCACCGGCTCGAATAAAGACGGTAGCGACATCGACGCGCGCACCGCTCGTGCCAGCGAACCAGTCTCGACACGCACCCCCTCCCCCGTCTCCGCATCCACCACGACTGCCGCGAACGGGCGCGGAAGAGTGCGGAAGTCTCGGACGCCGCGTGCAGGCCACATCAGTTCCGAGAAGAGCGCCAGGATGTCCTGGCCCGCCACGAGCCCTGAGGGCAGCGAAACTGACGTGCCCTCAACAGGAAGCGACACCAGTGTGCCCACCTCGCGGATTCGGCGGACGATTTCCTGGTCACGCCGGTCGACGGCGTCACTGAAGAGCGCAGGCCAGTCGCGCGAGGTCACGATGGTCTCCATCTCGTCGGCCGAGTATCCCAGCGCATAGAGCGCACCGACGATGGAGCCCATGCTGGTGCCGGTGACCACATCCACGGGAAGCCCGGCGGCCTCTAGCTCGCGAATGGCGCCGATGTGTGCGATGCCCTTCGCGGAGCCTCCCGAGAGGACTAACCCCACGGTCGGGCGATCCAGATCTGTGATCGTCTGCCCTTTCCCAACGGGCGCTAGTCCAACGAGACATGCGAGCAGAACGGCGAGACGCATCATCGTAACGAGGGTGGAGAGCACGAGCAGAGCAGGCTCAGGGGGTTGCCGTCGACAAGCGGTCTGGCGTCTGGAGAAACATGGGATCCGGAACGACGCGGAAGAGCCTCACCGCTCCGCTGCGGCCGCGAAGATCAATCGCTCCCACCTCCTCCGGCTCCACCCCTTCCGGTAGCGGCGCCAACTCCAGCGCCTCTCGGCTCGACAGCAACCGTGCTCCTTGTGCATGGCACAGCCCTTCGATCCGAGCTGCCACGTTCACCGTGTCTCCGGAATAGACAATGTCTTTCTTGAGCTCCCCGATCTCGGATGTCACCACGTCGCCCATGTGCAGCCCGCCCTTGTAGAGCGGCACTTCCCCGTAGTGCGCCATGTAGTAGGACGTCCGTTGCCGGATGACCTCGTCAAGGCGGAGAAACATCTCCACCGGGCTGCGCGCCAGTCCGCCTTCACGAATCTTCCAAGTAACCACCACCTCATCGCCGACGTACTGATAGATCTGGCCGCCAGTGGCGAGGATCGGCTCCACCACATCGCGGAAGTAATCGTTCTTGAAGGCGTTGAACCGCTCCGGCCCCAGCCGCTGAGCGAGACCTGTGGAGCCGGTAAGATCAAGAAAGAGAAAGGCGCGCTTCTCGGGGACCGGGAGCCGATAGCGCCCAATGAGGAGGGCGCCGAGAGTTCCCGGCCCGAGCATCAGGCGGATCTGTCGGACGAAGTTGATCAGGAACGCCGCAACGACGAATCCGGCGAGTGAGAAGACGAAAGCCCGCCCCTGGAAGAAGGCCCAGAAGTCTGTATCACTCATCACGGCGCTGAGGCTTCGCTGCTCCACGAAGGCATTACCGAGGATGGACACGACGACGGCGACCACGGCCGCAATGCCGGAGTAGAAGAGCGTCCGCAACGCGATGACCCAACCGGGGGAGAGGCCTGCGCCATTGCGCGGTAGCGCCACCAACTCAAACCACGCACTGGCGATTCCCATCACGAGCCCGAAGGGCACGCAGACGAGATAGATCACCTCGCGCGAGGTGCTATTGGGGGTTGCCAGAATCCCTGCCACGAGAGCGATCACGGACCATCCCGCAACCAGCGAGATCATCGCTCGCAGAAAACGCGCACGTGAGTTGGCGAAGACGGCACGTGACATCTCAGACTCTCGTGTGTCCGGCGACGTGTGGAACTACCGGAGGATACTCCGGCTCTCCGTGCCGAATCGAGCAGTTCGAGGTGTCGTGCCTGACTCTGACCGAGCTATGGTGCAGGCAGTGGAAGGGGCGCGATATTGTCGCGCAGCGGGATGGAAGCAACTGCGCGACCGGGGCGTCTCAGAACCAACCGGCGTCGCTTACTCCGTGCTGTAGTGGTTCATCTGCATCGTGTCGGCCTGGAGGTGGGCCATAAACGCCTCGGCGGCTGGAGCGGAGGCAAAGCTCGCCATCGACGCCTCGGCGTCTTCCACCGAGCGCCAGTGGACGATGACCAGCCATTCGCCGTCCTCACTAGCGGCCGACTGGCGCGAGATGAAACCCGGCTGCCGAGAGACGTGCTCGTCCTCGACGGCCTGATCGAGTGGGCGGAAGGCCTCGGGCGTGATGCCGGATGCGAGCGTGAAGGTGGCGACTTCGATCACCATGTAGAGAGGGGTCTGTACGGCAACGCCACCAGTCCATCAGGCGGGCGGCCGTTGCCGGAGAAGGGGGCTAGAACTTGCCGTTCGTGTTGGCCCACTCGGACTGGGGCGGAATGGTCTGGATCACGTCCCAGTGCTCCACGATCCGTCCATCCTCCAGGCGGAAGAGGTCGTAGTACGCCACGTGATCGCCTGCGCCGAAGCGGCCCTCGCTCATCGCGAGGACGAAATTGCCTTCGCCGAGGATCTTGTGGACCTGGTCGTACTCCATCACCAGGCCGTTCTCGGCGAAGTACTGGAGGGCGGCGCCGAGACCGTCGAGTCCGTCCGCGACGGCGGAGTTGTGCTGGTGGTAGTGCTCAGGGTTGATAAATGCCGTCAGGTCGCTCGTGTCGCCTCCGATGAGGACGGTCTCCACGAAGGAGCGCACGAGCGCCTTGTTCGCCTCGGTCTGGTCAAGGTCCGTGACCTCCGTCGGGCCGTCTAGCTGGGTGCGACCGCTGGGGTTGGGCGGCGTGATGTCCGCCAGGTTGTCCCAGTGCTCCACGATCAACCCGTCCTCGAAGCGGAAGACATCGAACCCGACTTTGGGGCCGAAGAAGTCGTATTCGGTGTGCGTGACGACGTAGTCGCCGTCCTCGAATGCCCGTACCACGCGGGCCTTGAATCCGCCCTCGGGCGCATTCTGCATCACGGCACCGAAGCCCGCCAGCCCGTCGCCGACGGCGAGGTTGTGCTGGATGTAGGTCTCGGGGTTGATGTACGCGATGGGTGCGGGGTCTCCGGTTTGGAGGCTCTCGAGGAGCGCGACGGCGCGTTCTTTCTGCGTGGGCATGAGCGAGGTCGGTGTGTGGACTGGGGACGAGCAGCCCGCGAGAAGCGCCACGACGAGGGCGAGCCCAAGGCTGAGAGGTGTCTTCATGGGAGTGGGTGCGGGTGATGCGTCAGGCTAGGCGTGCCCTCCCGAGTCGCACGAGGTGAAACCCTGACAACTCATGGTCAGATCGGGACAGAACGAATGGTAGTTTGTGAGTGGCGGCGCTCTGTCGCGTTCTAACGGCGCTTTGTTGGATACCCGTTGAGCCTTTCGCGACACCCACTCGTCTGCCCAGCGAGCCGCCTGCCTCGCGTTTCCACCCGCATTCGATGAGCGGCATGACGGCCGACGACACCATCCAGCGCCTTTCGTTTCGGCATTCGTCAGGACGAGCCAGTCCCGTCGAGGTGACGCGGTTGTCGGCACTGCGGGCTCGGGGCCTCGATCATTCGATTCACGACCCCACACGGCTCACGTTCCACATGCTCCAGTTCGTGACCGAGGCGGAAGGCGCGCACTGGGTCGACTTCAAGCGCATCGCTCTCCGTCCAGGCGATGTGCTTTCCGTTCGCCCGGATCAGGTCCACGCCTTCGATACCGAGGCGGCTCACGAATCGCTGCTGCTGCTCTTTACGCCTGATGCTCCTCGCTACCTGGGAGTTCCGGTCCCGACCCGCCTCGGTGCCGATTCTGTCCTCCGCCCCGCACCGGCTGACTTCAGGTTTCTCGTGGATCTGCTGCGTTTGCTGGAGCGGATCGAGACGACCCACCTTCGTCCCGAGAGTGTCGGAACGCGGCTGCTGGGAACCCTTCTCGCCGGGCTGACGGATGTCGTGGCGGCCTCTCATGGCCCCACAGACCGGGCCGCGCTGCGCTACGAGGCGCTGGTCCGCACGTTCGAGGCCCACCTCGATGCGCACCACGCCGTCTCCCGAAGTCCGACGTGGTACGCCGCTTCGATGGGCACGACTCCCCGAACGCTTGCGCGTGCCTGCCGCCGCGCCCGGGGGCGCTCGCCGAAGCAGATGGTGGACGCGCGGGTGACGCTGGAAGCGAAGCGGCTCCTCGCGACGACCGACGACACAGCAGAGGCGATCGGCTACGCTCTGGGATTTACAGAGGCGACCAACTTCGTGAAGTTCTTCCGCCGGGTGACCGGGACAACGCCCGATGCCTTCCGGCGCGCGCCGGCCACCCGGTGACGTGACCCTATCGGTTGGCTCCGCCTCGGTACCGCGGCGGACCGAGGCGGGCGCGGGGTGTCAGAACGGCCGGGGGCGAGCCTCTGGTGGGGGGGCGGGCTCGAGGTCATCCCATGCCGCGAGGCGCGCGGCGGCGTCGTAGGTGCTGTCCGCGAAGGCGATCAGGGCAGCGTCGCCCTGCTCGTAGACCGCCTCGTAGGGCAGCACGAACTCGAAGAGCGTCGGGTCGTAGCGTGCCGCATCCGGGAGGACCGTGGCTTCCGCGAAGCCTTCCGGTGCGGGGTAGGCATAGCTGTAGAAGAGCGGCCCCGTCTCGTCGGTGCCGGGCCAGAACCCGATGCTGGAGACCTCCTGATTGTAGGCCTCGCGTGTGACCCAGTCTGGCAGGTTCGGG
>JBCCPW010000202.1:0-6743 GCA_039024735.1 Bacteroidota bacterium | reverse complement strand
TCGATGACGACCGAGGCGCGCGAGTTCATCCCGGAGAAGGCGGAGAACATCACGAAGGTCGGCTGGAAGAAGTGGGACACGGCGGGCGAGAAGCTGGGCTACAAGACGCTGCGTCAGCACCATGCCTTGCTCGACCCCGAGGTGCTCGGCGTGTGACCGCCTCGGTGCCGAGGCAGAGGCCGCGCGTCCAATCGCCACACCTCGGTAATCGCAAGAGGACCGACCGCGCGGTAGGCTCGGGTGCCCCCCGTTCCAACCGCCATGAAAGACGACCGCGACATCGAGAAAGGCTATCCCACAGATCAATTCGTGGCCAAGCTGCGGCGCCTCGCCGACGCCCTGGAATCCGGCAGCCGCTTCGAGATCCAGATCGCGGGCGAGCGGATCTACGTGCCCGTCCGCGCGACGTACACCATCGAGCACGAGCGCGGCGACGGCGAGGAGGAGATCGAGTTCCAGATCCAGTGGACCCACGCCAAGGACGAGTCAGACGACGACTGACCGGTCCTACAACCGCTCCGCGATGTCTCGGACGCTCACGCGCGGATCGGAGAGACGAAGGTCCATCACGGGCGCGTCCGTCTCCACCACCTCGGCGCCGAGACCGAGGCGGGCGGACAGGCGGCGCGCGATCTCAGCCATCGAGAGACTCCGGTTGCCATCGAGGTGAAACGTACCGGGTTCGCCTCGCGCGAGGAGGGCGACGAGCGCCTCGGCGGTGTCCGCGAGCCACGAGCAGGCGGGAAGCCATCGCGCGCTGACCTCGACGGGACCCGCCTCGGTCTGCCGATGGAGCCAGTCGGTCATCGTGTTGGAGCCCGGCTGCTCGCCGATCTGCCAGCCCAGCCGCGCGATGATGGCCGTTGGCGCGCTGTCCCGGACGAGTGCCTCCGCCCGGCGCTTGTAGCGGCCGTAATCGTCGGTGGCGTCGGGCGTGGCGGTGGGCGGGATGGGGCCGGTCTCGCGCGGCGCGAAGACCGACACGCTCGACGTGAACAGGACGCGGCGGCCGGTGGCGGCACACGCCTCGGCGATCCATCCGGCCCAGGCTTCCGGTCCCGTCGCGAGGTGAAGTACCGCGTCGGGCGCGAGGGCGTGGATCGTCTCGCGGACCGCCTCGGCGGACGTGGGCGGATGCACCGCGCGGTCCCACGCGACGACCTCGGCGCCGTCTGAGCGGAGAGCATCCGCCACCACGGGGGCGACGGTGCCGGTGGTGCCGGTGACGAGTGCGCGCATGGGGACGACAGGGGACCGGTCGAAGATCGCGCGGAGCGGACCCGAACGGCGGACGCGTCTGGCATCGCGATCTCGCTCCCGCCTCGGCACCGAGGCGGGCCCATCGTCACTCCACGACAGTCGTCTGGGGCCGGAACGCCAGCCACGCGAACGCGAACGTGTCGTGGAACGGGAGCGCTTGGAGCCTCGCGCCCGCGAGCGAGCCGGAGACCGCCTCGCCGGTCACGGACCACGCGCTGCCGGTCTCGTCGTCCCGCACTTCACCGTCCCGCACGGCGAGCGTGAGGGCCCGCCCGTCGTGCTCGGGCACGAACACACCGACCCCGCCTCGGTCGCGCGCCGTCGCGATGTCGGCGGCGCCGAGGGCCGTCGCGGTCCCGGCCTGCCAGATCACCGCCACCGAGGCGCTGCCGACGGTCCCCTGCCAGACGCGGTCCCGGCGGAGGCGCTCGAAGGAGACGGCGACGGCCTCATCTCCCTGCACCACTGCCACGACGTGCTCCATCGGCGGGAGACGACCGTCCACCTCGCCGTCGAAGAGGAAGGGACGAGCGTCCACGTCGTCGTAGCCGACGTACGGGTTGCGGCCGTAGTCGCGGGAGTGCCCGGTCTCGCGCGAGAGCACCCGCGCCCCCGGCGCCGACTCGCGGGCGTCCGCAAACGACACGATCTGGGCCGGGAGCTGCGTCAGCGTGGCACCGAGGCGGTCGCCGACGAGGGCTTCGCCGGTGAGCTGCTGCCACAGCGTCTCGGTGCCTCGGTCGTACATCACCATGTCCGAGAGGCGGAGCATCCCGCTCACACCGAGGCTGAGCGTCTCCACCTCGCCGTCGTGGTCAATGCGGCGGTCGAAGGCGACAGCGGCGTAGCACAGCGGGCAGAACGTGACGGCGACGGGCACTCCGCCGAGCGTGTCGTTCGCGATCTCGTGCCACGTGAGGATTTGGAGGGGGTAGATCCGCGCGGCGTCCTCCACGCGAAGCAGGATGACGGGCTCGCGGTCCTCCAGCCAGTCGCCCGCCTCGGTCTGCGACACGTACCGAGGCGCGTCAATGGCGGGGATGCCGTCCTTCGGCGGGCCGCCGCTGCGGAGTTCGCTCAGGTCGATGGAGCGAAGCGCCGTGTTGGTGCGGAAACCGGGGAGGGCTTCCTCGCGGGCGGGCTGGGCCGAGCAGGCCGCGAGGGTGGTCGCGAGCAGGACGAGGGCAACAACGAGGCGGGGCATCACGGCACGAAGGGTCTGCCTCGGAGACGAGCCCCGCGCTCTCGCGATTGCCAACGGCTCCCCCGCCTCGGTGCCGAGGCGGACCGTGCTACACCAGTCGCTCGCGGAGAGCCTTCGCCACCACCTCGCTCCGGCTGTGCACGTGCAGCTTGCCGTAGATATTCCGGATGTGCCCGTCGATGGTGTGCGGGCTGAGGTGGAGACGCTCGGCGATCTGGCGCTTCGTGAGGCCGTCCACGAGGAGATGCAGGATCTCGCGCTCGCGGTCCGAGAGGCCGTAGTCCGTGCGTGGCGCGAGGCGCGTCGCGAAGAGATCCAGCACGCGACGGGCGATCTGGGCGTCCATCGCCGCGCCCCCCGCGCGCACCTCGCCGATGGCGTCCAGGATGGCGTCCGGTGTGGCCGTTTTCAGGAGGTACCCCGACGCGCCCGCGCAGAGCGCCCGGAAGATGGTGTCCGTGTCCTGATGGACCGTCAGCATGACGACCGGGACGGCCGGGGCGCGCTCCTGGAACCGCTGGGCACCTTCCACGCCGCTCATCCCGCCCAGCCCGATGTCCATCAGCACCACATCGGGGAGGGCGCCTGCCGCGAGGGCATCCAGCGCGGCCTCGCAGGAGTCAAACGGCGTCGCGACGTGGCCGGGGGCGGCGTCCACCACCTCGGCGATGGTCTCGCGGTAGAGCGCGTTGTCTTCGACGAGCCAGACGTGGACGAGAGGCATGGGCACGGGGGAGATGCCGCACGATAGGGCCCGTCGCGCGACGTGTCATGGCGCGTTCGCGCCATCGTGGCGGAGCGGCGCTTGCAACACGACCCGCGTCCCTTCGCCCGGAGCGCTCTCCACCGTCACGGTCCCGCCGAGGATCTCCGCGCGCTGGCGGAGGCTCCCGAGGCCGTGGCCGGTTCCGTTCTCCGAGGGAGTGAACCCCCGCCCGTCGTCCCGAACCTCCAGGCGGAGGGTGCCCGCCTCGGTACCGAGGCGGACGTGGACGTGCGTGGCTTCGGCGTGGCGAGCGGCGTTGTGCAGCGCCTCCTTCGCGATGAGGAAGACGTGGCGGCGCGTCTCCATGTCGAGCGGGAGGTCGTCCGGCGCGTCCACGGTGCAGCGGACGCCCGGCAGCAGCACCGAGGCGGTGTCGCGAAGCCGTTCGGCGAGGTCGTGGAGGTGGTCGGCCTTCGGGTCGATGGCCCAGACGATGTCGCGGAGGTCGTCCACGAGGCCTCGCGCGGAGGAACTGAGGCGGTCCAGGCGGGCGCGGTCGGCGTCGGGGAGGTCGTCGTTGCGGCGGACGAGATCGCTCAGGACCGCCATCGAAGAGAGGCTCGCGCCGATGTCGTCGTGGAGGTCGCCCGCGATGCGGAGGCGGGTGTGGGCCATCGCGAGGTCTCGCTCGCCGACTTCGCGCAGGAGGCGGAGGCGGTCCGCCGCACGGGCGGTGCGTCGGCCGAGGTCGGCGAAAAGGGCGAGGTGGTCGTCGTGGTAGCGGGCGCCATCCGCGCGAGGCCCGAGGCGGAGAGAGCCGAGGCCCTCTGGTAGGGGGACGATGAGTGTGGCGTCCAGGCTCGCGTCCAGTTGGATGGTGGACGGATCGGCGAGGTCCAGCGCTCCGGGACGAGCGACGGGTCCCGGCACCGCCGGGCCGATCTCGCACGGCACGCCGAGCCCGTCGCGAACGGTCTGGGTCAAAGCCTCGCGGAGCCCATCGGCATCCACGACCGAATCCAGGCGGGCGTCGAGGGCCTCGGGCATGGCGCGAAGGCGGCGTTCCTGCCGGTTGAAGACGCGATCCAGCCCCGCAAAGACGCGCCGCTGGAGGGGGATCAGGAGCGCTGCCAGCCCTGCCGCGAGCATCACACCCGCACCGACGGGCAACGAGCCATCGGCGCGGCCGAGTCCGTGCGAGAGGCCGACGGCCAACCCGGCGTATGCGAGCCCCAGCATCGCGATGGAGAGACCGTACGAGAGCCCCGGCGTCACCAACCGGTCGATACCGAAGAGCCCTTCGCGCGTGACCGCGATCCCAATCGCGAGCGGGATGAGGAGGTAGGTCGTGCCGAGGGTCGCGTTGAGCGTCGCCAGGCCCGCGACATCCTCGATGCCGAGGACGGTCGGCATCTCCCAGAGGAACACGTCGAGCAGGATGTAGACGATGACAGCCGTCCACACCCAGGCCGCTTGCCGCTTGGCTCGCCGCGAGGGCGCCGTCGCGAACTGCATCCCGCCGATCACGAGCACGGTCACCCCGACCAGCAACGCCCGGGTGTGGAGCCCGACCGAGGGGTAGGCTCCCGACGCGATCGCGTACGCCAGCAGACCCACCATGCCGACCAGGACCAGGCCGTAGATCCCGAGGATCAGACGACGCCCGCCGAGCGGGGCGGGAAACCGGAGCAGCCAGTGGAGCGAGAGGGCCTGGAAGAGACCGGCCAGCACGATCTCCCAGACGGTGAACAGCGTCCACATCTCCACGCCCCACAGCGCCGACGGGCCGATGATGGGATACGCCAGCGCCACCGAGGCGGACCACAGCGCGAACGGCACGATGTAGGGCGCGTCGGGATTGCGGCCGGTGATCCAGACGCCGAAGGCGAGCGTGATCAGGCCCACCCCCAGCAGGACGTAGCGGTACCCGCCGATCCGACCGAGACGCTGCACGAACGAGGGCCCGTCGGTCTCGAAGCGGAGCGTTGCGTCGCGCCCGCCTCGGTGGATGACCAGCGCGTCCGGGTTGGGCGACAGGAGCCAGCGCTCGCGCTCCCTAGCGTGGACGCTGTCCCCCGGCAGAAGCCCCGCCTGGCTGGCCGGGGAGCCCGGCGTAACGTGGGCCACCACTCGGTCCGCGAGAACGTCGAAGCCGAAGGCGACAGTCGGCTCCTGGGCCATCCGCGCGAAGAACGCCAGCGGCGCGAGAGCGCACGCCGCGAAGGCGAGGGTGAGGAGACGCCGGGTGCGGCGGCGGAGGGGAGAGCGGCGGTCCATCGGGAAGGGCGGAGCCGCCGAAACCTACGGGGAACGGTGCCCGCCTCGGTGCGCTTGTGGAGTCACCGAGGCGGACGAGCGCGGGACCGGGAGGAGGGCCCTCCACGCCGAGCGAGAGCCTGCGGGGTCCATGCGTCGGGACCGCGCAGCGTGGGCACACACGTGCCGACTCTCCCCGCCTCGGTGCGGCCCTGAGGGTACCGAGGCGGGAAGAGTCAGGATCAGAAGCCGAAGGAGGTCGTGGACCCCTCTGTCTGGGCCTCCTCGCCCCACGGATCCTCCAGGCCGATGTCGCACTGGCAGGTCCACGGGTTGTAGACGTCACACCCAGGCGGGATAGGACCGCACTCGTCGTCGCCTCCGTCGTCATCGGGCGGGTCGTCGGTCGGTGGGTCGTCCTTGGGTGGATCGTCCTTCGGTGGGTCAGCGGGCGGATCCTCGTCGTTGTGGGTGGAGGGATTGTGATTCCGTGTGCGGATGCGGACCGAGGTCATCGAGCCTCGCTCGCCTCGGAACCAGATCCGCTTCAGGTTCTGGGGCGCGGGAGCGTAGATCATGACGCCGCTCGAGTGTCCCGAGGACAGGAACTCCGCGATGCGGGGGTATCCGTTCTCGCGCGCACGGGCCTCTGCACGGGGCGATGCCGGACGGAGCCCCGCGATGTAGACCCGCTGGAGGTCTCCGCGCCAGGGCGCCCGCGCCCCACGCCGGACGGGTTCCACGGTGATCGTCGCGCGGCGGTACGGCCCGCGAGAGTCGAGGTACTGGAGGGTGACGGTGTGGGTGGCGGTGGTTGCCGTGATCTGGTCCGTGGACGCCGAGTCGGGCACCGCGCCGGAGAGGGCGACCATCGCGACGAGCGCGAGGCCGAGGAGAGAGAGCTTCATGAGAACGCGAGGGGGTTCGGGAGTCCATACGTCGGCAAGGTGCGGCAGGGACCATGCCGCAGGTGTTCTGGTCGGCTTCCCCGTCTCGATGCTTCGATTCGGGTGCACCGAGGCTGGGCCTCACGCTCCCCGCCTCGGCACCGAGGCGGTCCTAGCCGAACACCGCCTCGGCGTCTACCGTGTAGATCGTCGCGCCGGTCACCGGCTGGCGGTTCGTGATGGTCCCGGCAGGCTCCGGCGCGTCCTTGGGCAGCGCCACGACGTACACGAATCCGGGCTGGAGCGCGAAGCCGCCCACCTCGCCGCGGGGCGTCATCGCGAGGAGCCCGGCCTGGATCGTCGCCGGGTCCGTGGGCGTGACCCGCGCGATGCGTTCGGCGGTCTGGCGGCAGGCATCCACGGGCGTGGC
>JBCCPW010000201.1:0-6743 GCA_039024735.1 Bacteroidota bacterium | reverse complement strand
GCCGCCGCCAGGGCCGCCGCCGGGGCCGCCGCCAGGGCCGCCAGGGACGCCGCCTGGGCCGCCTGGGACGCCAGGGCCGCCAGGGCCGCCAGGGACGCCGCCTGGGCCGCCTGGGCCGCCAGGGACGCCAGGGCCGCCAGGGCCGCCTGGGACGCCGCCAGGGACGCCTGGGCCGCCAGGGCCGCCTGGGACGCCGCCAGGGACGCCTGGGCCGCCAGGGCCGCCTGGGACGCCGGGGACGCCGAATACCGCGCCATCCGCGACGATCTCCTCACGGCCCTCCGCACCGCGCCCACGATCTAACGCAGAAGCGCCCGCACCTGTGACAGCAGGCCGGGCGCACGGCTCACCATCCAACTCTCTGAACCGATGAGCACCACAATCTACACCCCCATCAGACCCACGCACGAGGGCGCCCCACCGGAGACCCCGGACACGCCGGGACCCTCTGAGCCAATGCCGCGCGACATGGACGACGATGCGCTCCGCCGCGAAATCCACCGGCTCGAACAGGAGGAGGCTGACCGCATCCGCTACAACGAGCCCGCTACAGCGGAGAGCCGGAGCGACGCCGCGCGCCTGTACGAACTCGACAGCGAGCGACAGGACCGACTCCACGGACGCTTGGGCTTCGGCCCCTACGCCAGTCGTGGAACCAACGATATCCCCACCGGCCGTACGCCTCGTACGGCCGAGGTCGGTGGGGATGGGTGGCCCCAGGATCCGCCGGGTGGGTTCGTCTACCACATCGTGATTACGGACGCCTTCGCCGCGTCCTTGGAGACCGCCGAACACGATCACGAAATGCCGGAGGCGGCGTAGCGCAATGACGACCCCAGACCCCAACACGGAGCCGCGCCTTGTCTTTGCAGGCTCCACCGCGACCAACCGACACAGCACGGCCGAACTCGTGACCTACGAGGACGGGGAAACGCTCGTGGTCACGAAGACCTTCATGCCGCTGCCCGATGGCTTCTGGGACGACTTCGACGCTGATGAGGGCGTGTTCCCCGGCGGCACGTGGACGGTCTTGTCCTCAGCCGAGTGCTTCGAAGCCGAGGCCTCCGAGTCTTCAGGCGCGCTTTTCAAGACGCAGGGCTACACGCTGCCATTCGCCGCATGGCTCGGCGTCGCCCTTCTCACCGCCGTGCAGCGGAGCGGGGGCGAGGACATCCTGAGCACCGTCACGGCTCTCCAGGCCGATGAGACTGCCGAGGATGGCATCGCGGACGTGGCGCTCTCCGAGATCATGAGCCTGGGCGAAGCGCGCGGCCTGCTCGCCGAGCGGGACCGCCTCCGCGCGGCCCTCACCGAGGCGGTCAACGCGGCGAGCGCTGGGACCCCGGTGTCCATCGGCGCCCACGAGGCTCGCCGCTGCACGATCCACGAGACCACGCTGGCCCGGATGCGGGCGGCGCTGGAGACAGCCGAGCCGACGGGCGTCACCAAACCCGCCTCGCGGGCGGTGTACCTCGCCTCGCGCTACAGCCGCAACCCGGAGATGCGCGAGGTTCGCACGCGGCTCGAATCCATCGGATACACCGTAACGAGCCGGTGGATCAACGGGGACCACCAGATTGACGACGAGGGCCTGTCGGTAGAGGCGTCTCGCGCCGAGCGCGAGCGGTTCGCCCGCGAGGACCTCGAAGATCTGCGCTCTGCGTCCATTTGCATTTCGTTCTCTGAGGTTCCGCGCTCCACGAACAGCCGAGGCGGACGCCACGTCGAGCACGGGTACGCCCTCGCGCTCGGCAAGCGCTGCATCGTTGTGGGGCCTCGCGAGAACGTCTTCCACTGCGGACTCGGCGTCGAGGTGTACGAGAACACGGACGAGATGATCGCCGCGCTGACGGCGACCTCCGAGGCGGGGGAGACCCCGGGTGGATCCGATGAGTGACCGCACCCTCCCCCGCGACCTCTCGCGCTTCGCCTCCACGCTCGCCCTCTGCGCCCTCGTAGTGACCGGAGTGGTCCAAACCCCGGCAGGGGAGGCCAGCGTCGCCCTGCTTCTGGCCCGCCCCTCGCGCACCTCTCGCCGCGCCCGTCGCGACGGAGACGTCACCCGTCTCGGTGCCGAGGCGGGAGGTGCGGCCGCAACCATCGCCCTCACCCCCACGGCGTGCATCGCGCTCGCCGCCCACCCGCACGCGCCATGACCGCGACAGGACGAAGCCCCATGCTCCGCCGAGTGGAGCACGACGACACCCTCCGCGAGCGGTGGGACGCTCTCCCAGCGGACTACCGCGAGCGCGTGACGCTCGGAGCGTGGCGCCGCATGAACGAGCGCTACCGCGCCTCGGTGGAGCGCGACGCCCGCCGCCTCCACCTCGCCTCGGCAGGCACCTCGTGATGTGCTGGACCCCCGTGCTCATTGCCCTCTTCGCGGCGCTCCTCTACTGCGCCGCCCACTCCGCCCGCCCCGATGCCTAGCCCATCAACTGCATCGCCGACTGCACGGTCCCAGGCCGCACCCGACCGCCGCCGCATCCTGCGCGGCATCGAGGCGAGGATCTACGAGGATCCCCTGACGCCCGAGGCGGCACTGCGCGAGATCGAACGGCTGCAATCGCGACTGGAGTGCATCGCCGACAGCCTGAGCCCGGGCGACGCCTACGCGGTCGCCCTCTCGCTCATGCCGTGGGAGGTCGCGGACCGACGCTCGATTCATCCCCTCGCCCGTCGCGTGCTCTTCGCGCGTGCGTCCCATACCGATAGCCGCGATGCGTGAGAAACAGATTCAGCGCGACATCATCCGCGCCCTCCGGTCCCTGGGCTTCCAGGTGGACGACATGAGCCAACCCCGGGCGTCCATGATGCCCGTGGGCCTGCCCGACCTCCGGGTCCGGCACATCCACTGGAAGATCCGGGGATGGATGGAGGTGAAGACACCGAACGGCAGGGTCACGCCGGGACAGGAGCAGTGGCACGAGACCGAGCGCATGGCGGGCGGCACTGTCGCCGTGGTGCACTCGGTGGAGGAGGCACTTGCGACCGTCGCGGAGTGGGGCGCCCCAATCGAGGTCTAGCCGCACATCTACGAAACCCATGCCCAACCGAGAGTACCTGCCGCCCCGCTCGCGGCCCCTCGCCGACATCTACACGGACCTCCGCGAGGACCCGCCCGCGTCCAAGCTCGCCACCAAGAGCACCGGCAGGTTCTCTGCGACCTACATGCACCACGCGGTGGTGCGCGACTTCCTGGACCTCTACGCGCCGGGATGGGAGTGGACCGTGCGCCTGCAACACATCGGCGGGCTGCTCTACTGCATCGGCACACTCACGCTCTGGGGCACAGACGCCGAGGGGCGGATGGTGTCCGTCTCGCGCGACGGCACCGGCAACGAGCGCGACGAGGTGAGCGGCTACGGCGACCCGTCCAGCAACGCCGAGGCCCAGGCGCTCCGCCGCGCCGCGATGGCTCACGGCTTCTGCCGCGCCCTCTGGCGCAAGTAGCGATGCAGAGCTTCGACATGACGTTCGACCTCTCGCCGGGCGGCACGCTCTCCGAGCGCGGTCGCCGGGCGATCCGTGCGCACCTGAAACAGCGCGCGGTCGCCGCCGGGATGGACGAGGGCGACACGACGCCGGTCCGGGTGCGGCTCTCCCACAAGGTCCGCAGCGGCAAGGCCAACAGCCTGCTGTGGCTCTGCTACGAGCGCATCGTCGCCCACTATGCCGTTGGGGGGCAGAACTTCACGACTGGAGGGCTCCACTCGGAGTTCAAGGAGAAGTTGCTCCCGGTCGTCGCGGGCGCCGTGATGGAGGCGACAGGGGAGACGGTCGAGTACGAGATCCGCGAGGCGCGGCCCGATGGGCGCGAGACCGTCCGTCTGACCAGCACAGGGCTCTCGCCGCTCGCGTTCTCGGTGTTCATCCAACTCGTAGACCGAGAGGCGGCGGCCATCGGGTGCGACCTCTCGGACCTTCTGGACCGCGAGGATCCTGCCTCGTTCCGCTCGGGCCGCGTGGAAGACCGGGGGACCGAGGAGGTGGAGTACACCACGCCGGAGCCGGGCGTGTACGTCCTCGCGGAGCCCCGGGCCGAGGCTGGATCACAAGCGGCAGCCTACGGGCTGTCGCAAGAGGAGATCGCGGACCTCTTCGCCACCGGCCGATGAGCTACACCGCCCCACCCCGCGTGCCCGCCTCGCTCCTGGCCTCCGACCTGAGGGACTGGGTGAAGATCGTGTGGCTCGCTGTGCGGAAGCGCCAGGGTGGCAACGGCGAGGCGTGGGCGGACTACACCACCTACGGCGCCGACTGCGGGAAGTCGCTGGACATGACCCGGAAGGCCATCGGCATCCTCAGGCGCGAGGGGTGGATCGAGGAGGTCCGGCGCGAGGGCAACACGCGGGTTCTCCGGTGCCTGGACCCCACCACGAACCACGACGTGACCGGGAACACCATTCCCGCCCAACCTGAGAGTGACCGGGAACAGGGTTCCCTCTCTGACCGGGAACAGGGTTCCGGGAATGAGCGACCGGGAATGAGCGACCGAGAACAGGGTTCTCAGGTGACCGGGAATACTGTTCCAGATGACTGGGAACCCTGTTCCCAGTCCCCCGCACCCCCTTATAAGGATGAATCCGTACAAGAACCCGTACAAGAACCCGGACAACGCGCGGGCGCGGGGGCGCGCGAGGACGAGGGGGGGGATTCAGTAGACGAATCGGCGGGGCGGAAATCGAAATCGAAGGCGAAATCGAAGACAGCACCGAAGACAGCACCGAAGACAGCACCGAAGACGCCCACCTACCCGCCCTGCGTCACCGAGGGGGGGGTGACCCGCGAGGCGTGGGACGAGTGGGTGCAGTACCGGCGGGAGCGCCGCAACGCGCTCACGCCGACCGCCATCCGCAGGCAGAGCACGCAACTCATCACCTGGACCGAACAGGGCCATGACCCCAATCAGATCCTCGCCACCTCCATCACCAACTCATGGACCGGCCTCTTTGAGCCCGACGCCAGCGGCGGCTCGTCCGGAGCGGGCACGCGAAACGGTCACGCTCGCCGAGGCGGCTCCGGACGCTCTCGTGGCGCTCGGCGTGGCGCCCGCCACGATTGACCCCGCTGTGATGGAGGCTGCATTCGCTGAGGGTCAGGAGGAGGGCCGCGCCGGACTCGCGGCCCACGAGTCCGAGTCCGGTCGGTGTCCCTGCGGACGGCCCCACCCGCCCTCTCCGCTCCAGGTCCGCTTCTGCGGATGCGGCGCCCGAGGCGAGGGTGCCCGAGGCGCAGACGGCCTCACGGCCCGCGAGCGGTTCGAGCACGCGACCGTCGCCGGGTGGCCCATGTGCCGCGTCCCGGACCGCCTCGGTGGCGCCACGCTGGAGACGGCCCTCGCGATGCCCGGCGCCGAGCGGGGCAGGGGGGAGGCTGTCCGGTGCGCCCGCGCGCTGCTCTCCCGCCTCGATGCAGGCGAGCGCCCCGGTGCCGGGCTCTGCCTCCTCGGTCCCACGGGCACCGGGAAATCGGGCGTCCTCGCCGGGCTCACCCATGCCCTCCGCGACCGAGGCCACCCGGTCGTGTGGACCACCTACGCGAGCCTCGTGGACGCCGTCCGTGCGAAGTACGGCCACGGCAGCGAGGCGTCCACGGTGATCGTCTCCCTCGGACGCGTGCCGATCCTCGTGATTGACGAGTTGGGCGATCCGTTCCGGGAGCGCGGACACGAACAGGAGTCCGAGGACCGCCGGAGGATCCTCCACGACGTGCTCGCGGCCCGCCACGCGGCCCTGCTGCCGACGCTCCTGTCGGCCAACTACGGCAGCCTCGCCGAGATGGGCGATCAGTTCGACCCCCGCGTCTCGTCCCGGGTGACCGAGATGTGCGTGGTGGTCACGGTCGGAGGGCGAGACCTCCGCGCCACTCCCACGATCTGAGCCGATGCCAGACAGCCCACCCATCTCCACCTGCTACGTCTGCGGAGCAAGCGCCCTCGTCTACGGCGTGGGACCCCGCGGCCAAACCGGCGTGGAGTGCGGCGCCTGCGGTGCGGCGTGGGCACTCGTTCCACGAGGCCGCGACTCGCTCGGACGCCCCCGCCCCTCCTGGCACCGCCTGATGCCGGTACTGGACGCCGACCGCGAGCACGCGCTCCAGGTCGCCGCCGACACCCTCGCAGGCCAACCCCACGCTTGGTAGCCCCATGCTGATCGTCCTCTACCTCGACGGCTCCACCCACACCCTCCACGGCGTCCACCCCCGCCACCACGCCGCCCGCATCGCGCGGGAGGAGCGGCACCCGGCCGTCCTCCGCTGCCTGCCCTACGCCTGAACCCACCCGCCTCAATACCGAGGCGGCAGCCCCGATCCTCCATGCTGGAAGTTGTCCCTATCACGCACGCCGAGGCGAAAGCGTTCGTCGCGCGCCACCACCGGCACCACAAGCCGCCGGTCGGCATGAAACTGGCCGTTGCGGTCAGTGACGGCCAGGCGATCCGAGGCGTCGCGACAGCGGGTCGCCCGGTCGCTCGCCACCTGAACGACGGGTGGACGCTGGAGGTGAACCGAGTGGCGACGGACGGCGCACGAAACGCCTGTTCCATGCTCTACGGCGCCGTCCGCCGCGCAGCGATTGCCCTCGGCTACCGCCGACTGCTCACCTCCCCGCTGCCCGCGGAGAGCGGCGCGAGCCTGGGGGGAGCGGGGTGGGAGGTGACGAGTGAAGCGGCGGGTGGGGGCCGGTGGTCGTGCCCGTCTCGCCCACGAGTGGACCTCCATCCGACACAACTCAAGCTCCG
>JBCCPW010000200.1:0-6776 GCA_039024735.1 Bacteroidota bacterium | reverse complement strand
GGGCCTACCCGACCGAGTTCAAGAGCGCCGCCGCCGCCGGGCAGCGGACGGACAGCCCGTATCAGTTCACGTACGTGAGCTACTGGGGCGCCGTCCCGTTCGTGACGCGCGGCTTCGCGGTGCTCGATGACGCCTCGTTCCCGATCGTCGGCGAGGGCGAGGACCAACCGAACGACTCCTTCCGCGAGCAGCTCGTGATGAACGCCGAGGCGGCCATCGAGGCGGGCGTCGCGCGAGGCGTCGTGGACCCCGAGCGCGTGGCGGTCGGCGGGCACAGCTACGGCGCGTTCATGGTCGCCAACCTGCTGGCCCACTCGGACCTCTTCCGTGCAGGCATCGCGCGGAGCGGCGCGTACAACCGCACGCTGACGCCGTTCGGGTTCCAGCGCGAGGAGCGGACCTACTGGGACGCGCCGGACCTCTACGCGTACATGAGCCCCTTCATGCACGCCGAGAAGATCGACGAGCCCATCCTGCTCATCCACGGCGACGCGGACAACAACCCGGGCACGTTCACGCTCCAGTCCGAGCGCCTCTACGGTGCGCTGAAGGGCCTCGGTGGGACGGCTCGGCTGGTGCTGCTCCCCCACGAGAGCCACGGCTACCGCGCGCGGGAGTCGCTGCTGCACATGCTCTGGGAGCAGGACACGTGGCTGGAGACCCACGTCAAGGGCGCGGAGACGGCGGCCGTCGAGGTGGAGGTGGACGCGGGCGGCTGACGCAGGACCCGACCCGCCTCGGTGGTCTTCTCATGGAGACACCGAGGCGGGCCTTGGGGGGCGGAGCCACGAGGCTGGTGAAGAGACGTTAGCCGGGCAGCTATGCACTGCATGACCGCTGCCGCCTCGGGACCGAGGCGAGGGAGTGGACCGTGTGGCTTCGAGGCGGTCCGGTCCGCCTCGGTGCTTCCGCAACACCACCGAGGCGGGGGACCAAACACGCACACCGCTGGCACGGCGCGGCCACATCCTACGAGGGGATCGCGCGTACTCTGTGCCCATGCGCGCGCTCCTCCTCCTCGGTCTCCTGCTCGCCTCCGGCGCTCGCGCGCAGGACTTCTCCGCCGTCGATGCGCTCCTGGCGGACTCCCTCGCGCAGATCGGCGGGGGCGCGGCGCTGCTGGTCGTCCACGACGGCGAGGTGGTCCACCGCGCGGCGTACGGCTCGTTCACGACGGAGACCGCCGTCCCCATCGCCTCGGCGACCAAGTGGCTTTCCGGCGCCCTCATCGCGTCGCTCCTTTCGGACGGGACGCTCACCGTCGCCGACTCGCTCGCGATGTTCGTCCCCACGCTGGAGGGCGAGATCCGAGGCGTGACGGTCGGGCAGTTGTTCTCCCACACCTCGGGTCTGCCGGGCGGCTCTGGCCTCGCGGCCCCGCTGTGCCTCTCCAACCCGCTCACCACGCTCGGCGCCTGCACGCGCAGCGTCCTTGAGGACGGCCTCACGATCTCTCCCGGAGCGGGCTTCGCCTACGGCGGCGCCTCGATGCACGTCGCCGGGCACGTCGCCGAGATCGCGACAGGCGAGCGATGGGTCGATCTCTTCGAGGCGCGCATCGCCGGTCCCCTCGGGATGACCGCCACGACGTGGAACACGGCCCTCAACCCTCGCATCGCGGGCGGCGCCACCTCCACCATCGACGACTACGGAGCGTTCCTCCAGATGCTCCTCGCCGAGGGCGTCTACGACGGCCAACGGGTGCTCACACCGGAGGCCATCGGCGCGATGCTGGCCGATCAGACGGACGGCGCCCCCATTCTGGAGTCGCCCTACGAGCGCTACGCCGCGCAGTACCCGGAGCTTCCGCCCGTGGACGAGATCCGCTACGGTCTCGGGGTGTGGCGCGAGGGCGTCGCCGAGGACGGGTCGCTCCGCGTGGCCTCCTCGCCGGGCGCGTTCGGCACGGCGCCGTGGATCGACCTGGAGGCCCGCCTCGGTGCGGTCTTGCTCGTGGAGGACCGCCTGCCCGATGCATTCGGGACGTACCTGGCGCTTCAGCAGCTCGTGCGCGAGGCCGTCGGGGCGCCGGTGGCCGTGGAGCCGCAGATGGAGAGCCCCGGCCTGCGCGTGGAGGCGCCGCATCCGAATCCGGCCCGGCACCGAACCGCCGTGCGCGTCACGCTCCCGGAGGCCTCCCGGCTGACCGCCTCGGTGGTGGATGCCCTCGGGCGGCGCGTGGCCGTCCTCGCGGACGAGAGGCTGTCAGCGGGTGAGCATCGGCTGGCACTCGACACGCGCACCCTCGCGCCGGGGGTCTACCGCGTGGTGGCCCGAGCGGGAGCCGAGACGGCCTCGCGCGCCCTCGTCGTTGTCCGGTAGCGCCCGCCTCGGTGCACCGTCCCGCAAGGTTGTCGCATTCTCGGCTTCGACGTTGTGTCGGCGGGTCCTGCGGCAGCAACCCGCGCCCCGTCACGACCCGATCCCGCATGGATTCCCGCCTTCGCGGGAATGACGGCCTGAGGGTCAGGGAGTATGCGATTGCCCCACTCCGCCTCGGCACCGAGGCGGAGGAAACCCGCGCGGTGACGATCTTGACGCCCTCGACACCCCCGCCCGCTCCCGTGCGCCTCGCTGCTCTCGTCCTCGCCGCCCTCCTCGCGGGATGCGCGGGCTCCGACCCGGCTCCCCCCGCCCCGACGCTCACCGGCACCTACACGAACGAGCACCCCATCAGCGCCTTCGACGGCACCGACTTCGTGCCCGAGACCGTGACCGACCGGCTCGCGGTCATCGATCGAGGCGACTCTCTGGAGGTCTCGTTCACGCTCCTGCACACCAACTACCACATCTGCGAGTGGCACGGCACGATGGCGCGCGAGGACGGCCGCTGGGTCTCGCGCGAGCCGATGGACTACGTGGACGGGACCTGCACCCTCGGCCTGGACGTCGCGGCGGACACGCTGACCCTCCGCGATGAGGACTGGATCTGCCGCCGCGCCTACTGCGGCGCCCGGGGCGTCATCGACGGGACCCAGTTTGCCCGCTCAACGCGCACGCCGGATACCTCCTGGCGCGACGAGTTGCGCTGACCCCGCCCGCCTCGGTGCCGAGCAGGAGGCTTCGATGCTGGGGGACGACGGACCACAGACGACGACCGTTTCCGTCGTCCACCGTCGCTCGTCCGTGGCCCCCTGGAGAACAGGCTGAGTTGGCGCGTGCCCCAGTTCGTCTAGGAGGAACGCCCCCCCCTCTCCACCCTGTATAGACCGGAGACATGGCTCACAGGTGTACGAAGACATGGTAGACACTCTCGGCGATCCCACTTGCCCTGTCTCCCGTGCCCTGGTCCACCCCCATGTCTCAACGATCCGAACTCGTCCGCCTCGCCCGACAGCCCGGCGCCAACCTCTCTCAACTCGCCCGCCGCTTCGGCATCTCCCGCACGATCGCTTACAAGTGGCTCCGCCGGTACGAAGAGGGCGGAGACGACGCCCTCCGCGACCGGTCCCGCCGCCCCCACACCAACCCCACCCGCACGCCCGCCGATGTCGAGCGCGCCGTGCTTCAACTCCGCGACGAGCACCCAGCCTGGGGCGGGCGCAAGCTCCGCGTCGTGCTCGCCCGCACGCTCGGCCCGCGCGCGCCTGCCGCCTCCACCATCACCGGCATCCTCCGACGACACGGGCGGCTCCCAGCCGAGCCGCCACCGCGCGAGCACGTCCGCTTCGAGGCCGAGGCCCCCAACGACCTCTGGCAGATGGACTTCAAAGGGGACTTCCTGCTCGGCGACGAGACGCGCTGCTACCCGCTGACGCTCACCGACGACCACAGCCGGTTCGCGCTCTGCGTGCGGGCCTGCGCCGACCAGCGGCGCGAGACCGTCCGGGGCCATCTCGCGCGTCTCTTCGCGCGCTACGGGCTACCGCGATGCATCCTGAGCGACAACGGCGCCCCGTGGGGCACGCGCTGGGAGGTCGACGGCGCGGGCCGCTGGCGGTGGCGCTGCACGCGGCTGGGCGCGTGGATCCTCCGGCGCGGGGTGCGCCTCTCGCACGGGCGCCCGCGGCACCCCCAGACGCAGGGCAAGGAAGAGCGCTTCCACCGGACGCTAGGCGAGGAGGTGCTCGGTGCCGCCGACGGGGGCCGGGGCTTCGCAGACCTCGCGGCCTCTCAGGCAGGCTTCGACGCGTGGCGGTCGATCTACAACGAGGTGCGCCCGCACGAGTCGCTGGCGATGCTCGTGCCCGCCGACCGCTATGCGGTGAGTCCGCGCGAGGCCCCCTCGGCGGAGCCGACCGTGGAGTACGACTCGCGTCATGAGGTACGCAAGGTCGACGCCTGCGGGAAGATCAGCTTCCGGGGTCGCCCGTTCCGCGTCGGCAAGGGCCTGGTCGGAGAGCGGGTGGGCCTGCGTCCCTCGGAGCGCGACGGGGTGTGGTCGGTGTTTTATTGCCAGCAGGAGGTGTGGGCGGTGAGCTTGCGAGATCCGCCGTAGCCTGCGAGCTGAGGTGTAAGCCATGTCCTCGCACGGGTGTACACCATGTCCCCGGTCTATACACCCTGCTCTGGGGTGCCTGCTGATCCCGTTCTGTTTCAATCACGGGTTTGGCTCTCGGCTTCTCCCGCCTCGGCGAGACGCTGGGGACTGAGCGCTGTAGTCGTAGCGCCCCATAGCGCTGTAGGCTGCTAGCCTTGATCTCCTCCCGCCTCGCCCTGGCCTCTTCGGGCTCAGGCATTGCCACCAACTCGGTTGTGAGCCGGAAGTCGCCTCGGTTGCCCCCAATGCGAGCAATGGCATCTCCGATCTCTAGCCCAGTGAGATCAGAGGCATCAAAGTGGGAGAAGCCCCGGGCGAGTTTGGCGGCATCCTCCTCATCTACCCGAAAGGCAATCCGGGTGTGAGCGTTGGTCATCACGGAGCGCTCAAGCTCTCGCTCGGTTCTCGATAGCTGGTAGAGATCCTGGTGGGCTACCGTCAGCCCCATGCCGTACTTGCGGATCCCCGAGAAGATGGACGCCATCGAAGCGGTGGCGACCTCATGGAACTCATCGAGGTAGAGGAAGAAGGGATTACGCTCTGTGGCCTCTGTATCCGCCCGGGAGAGCGCGGCTTGGTGGAGCCGCGAGACAATCATCGAGCCCAACAGTGCGGCGTTCTCACGGCCAAGCTGGCCCTGAGAGAGCCGGACAATCAGAATTCGGCGCTCATCGAGGACTGCTCGGAAATCGAGGGCGCCCTCATCGAGGGTGAGCACGTCGCGCACCAGCCGATTGCGCAGAAGACCATTCAGGCGAGAGAGAATTGGAGCCTGGGGTTTGCGGCCAATCAGCAGCGGCCACTCGTGAATCCAGAAGTCTCTGAGGTACTCATCCTGGATCGAGGATAGGAACGCCTCACGGTAGGACTCATCCGAGAGGAAGCGGCGTAACTCCAAGAGCGTCCCGCCTCGGTGAGAGGCCAGAAATGAGAGGACGGCGTTTGAGAGCACTGTTGTCATCTGATCGCCCCACGAGGTTGACAGGCGACGGAAGACTCCCACCAGATCCGAGGCCAAGAGCGCGCGCTCATTCTCAGTGTGGGCCGAGAGCACGTTGAAGCCAACCAACCGCCTGGGGCCAGGCTGTTGTTCAGAATCCGGCTGCGACGGATCCAGTACGATCACGTCCTCGGTCCGCTCCTCAGGAATGAGCGCGAGCACGTCATCCGCTAGATCCCCGTGAGGATCCAGGAGCGCCACCCCCCGGCCTGCCGATACGTCCTGCTGAATCAAAGAGAGCAGGAGGTTGGACTTGCCAGTCCCGGAGGCCCCAACCACGTGCAGGTGGCGGAGTCGATCCGGGATACTCAGACGAACGTTCTGACCGCTGGGATCGTGGCCCAGAATGACGCCCTTGTTGCGGGCTGGCGCACTTGGCTCCCCGGAGACCGTGACCAGTCCCATGCCTGGGTGCACCGTACTCGGTAGACCCAGAAACGGGGCTACCTCTGAGCCTGAGAGTACCATTCCAAGACGCCGGGATACCCGGCCCAGGATGTCGCCTTCCAACTCCTTCCAGTTTGAATCCGAGAGCGGCACGAGCGCGTTGTGACCAGCAAGCAACTGGAGCGCACTGGTGAGTGCGTGAACCAGGGAGAGGGAGTATTCCAGTAACTCGGTGCGGATCAGGCCGCGTAGCACCACCGCAAACAGACCAGTTCCGAGCTTGCCCGAGGCGATTTCGGTGAGTTCCTCGTAGTCGGCAAACAGCGGGTGCCCGGTAGGGCTCAGTACCCCGGAGTGGATCACACGCTCCCACGATTCGGGCAGGGGTTTGAGCATCACCTGCCAGAGCCCCGCCTGCGTCTCATCAAGCTCTGCCAGAACCGATAGGAGACTTGAGACCAGATCCACGAGGGGGGTACCTCGACGCGGACTCGGTCCCGGACTCGCACCCAGCGGCAAGACAAACGGTGAGACCAGGCCGTACTCGACCGAGACACTCTCCTGCGGGGCGTACTGCTCTCGGTTCTGCTGCCAGACGTGCCTGAGGGCGTTGACCGGATCCAACTGAGTCTCAGGCGCGACCGAGCGCCACGTCGTCTGCACGAGGGCGTGGTCCTCGGGCTGATAGGCGAGTCGTAGCTCGGTGGCAGCGTCTACCCGCAGTAGCTCCAGGCAGTACGTGTCATGCAGGGAGCCGAAGCGAAGGGGCAAGAGATGCTCCAATCCCGGAGCGAAGCGGTCTCCCTCTTTGAGTCTGATCCGTGATTCGATCCAGCGGTGATTGGTGCTCGTACCCGTGACCAATAGGTCGGGTGCGGGTTCAGGCTCGCGGGGCTTGGGTAGCTGAGC
>JBCCPW010000199.1:0-6777 GCA_039024735.1 Bacteroidota bacterium | reverse complement strand
CCGCCTCGGTGCGTCCCTGAAGGCACCGAGGCGGACGGGGCGACCGTCCTCCATGAAGCTCGTCTTCCTCGCGCACCTCCTCGCCACGCTGACCATGGTCGGCGTGATCTGGGTGGTGCAGCTCGTGCACTACCCGCTGTTCTCCGGCGTGGGCGCCTCGGGATGGGCCGCGTACTCCGCCGAGCACCAGTGGCGCATCACGCTCATCGTGGGGCCCGCGATGGTGCTCGAACTGGCGACGGCCGTCTGGCTCGTGCTGGACCGCCCGGCAGCGTTTCCGGCGTGGGCGGTGATGGCCGGGCTGGTGGCCGTCGGGGTGATCTGGGTGGCGACGGCGCTGTTCTCCGTCCCGGCCCACAACGCGCTCTCCGTGGTTTTCGACGCCGAGGCGCATCGCCGCCTCGTGGCGACCAACTGGCTTCGTACCCTCGTGTGGACCTTCCGCGCAGGCCTCGTGCTCTGGTTGACCGCTCTGGCGCTGGACCGGGGGCTGTAGCGCGGGCTTTTCCCGCCTCGGTGCGGTACGGTGGCTGCCTTAGCACCGAGGCAGGCGGACACCTGGTTGAAAAAAATTGTGTAGGCCAATCGTTATTTGTTTGCTCTGACGCATATTCGGGTACGACCCCCCCCTACTCGTAGTCCGATGAGAATCACCGTCTTGGTGCTCGTAACCCTGCTCACTCTGCCAGAACTGGTTGCTCAAACCCCGTCATTTGTAGCAGAACCAGCGACTATTGGGAACGTCGAGGCGCCCGCCGGAAATCAAGCCGAGAAAAGCGCGACGCCGACTAACGTCTGCGCGACTCCGGGGCTTCCCCTGACGTTTACTCGCACACTTCCGAGAGATGTCCTGGACTATCTCGAACGCATTCAGGTCAGCCCGCTCGTCCATGCCTACCTCGTCGATTACGTCCGCATCAATGGGTGCTCCGGCCACCCCATTCAAGCCCGAGCCGATCTGTTCGCGCGAGCACCGTTGACCGACCTCGACTCGCTTGCCGGTCTGCGACTCCGAACCCGCGACATCCTGAGCGCGCTGAGGGCCGCCGAGGAGAGCCGAGAGTCACTCGCGGCGTTCGAAGGAGACGGGGGCGTCAGCATCCAGGCCGCAGCGTCTGGACTCGCCGCCGAACTCGATGGTCGCGACAGCCTTACGACTCGTGGCGCCGATTTCGCCGTCCGGATTCAGCGCTACGATGAAGGCGTCTGCGCCAGGTCCAAAGCTTCGACGCTGTGCAAGCAGGTGGCGGACGTCGTGCGACGGCTCTCTGCTGTGGCTCAAGCCTCCAGTGGCGCGGCGGAAGCCGAGAGAACACAGCAATCGGCGAACCGCGAACGTCGACGGCTTCTCGCTGAGGCGGACTCACTCACGCGGCTCGCTGACAGCGAGATCGTCCCGGACACCCTTTCTGAGGCTCTAGCCGCTCCGATCCGAGCACAGATTGCTGATTGGAGACAGGAGGCTGAAGACCTACGTGCCTCAGTCACAGACCTGGATACCACCCGCGTTGCTCTAGCCGACACGGGCGCAGAGGAGGCTAGAAACCGCGAGCGCCAAGCCGTCCTCGTCCTCCGCCAGGAGGCACTGGAGCTTGCGAACGTACGTCAGGCCCAGCAGAGCGCGATCCCCGTTCCTCCCGCGGAGGATGTACGCCTTGCATCCCTTGGCCCGGCGGAGTCGCAAGATGCCCCTGTGGCTGCGAGTGCCTCTGTAGCGTCGCCGGACATTCTCGCGGGCCTGGCAGACTTCATTATCCGGCGAGCCGAGCAGGAGCTCATCCTCTCCTACCTGGGTCGGATCCACGGGTGGATGCGACTAGAAGATGGCGTCGACTGCGCTCGGCTCTCTGTCCCCATCGACCCCGGCGTCCGAGAGAAGTGCCTCATCCGTGCGGTCTTCCAGGACACCCACCAGCTCATGGGATCCGCGATCGAGACCCAAGCCGGTGACCTCAACATCATCGACGCCGGGCGTCTCCCACTCACGGTATGGCGATCCGCTCTTGCGGCAGATTTCCGACGGCTGCCAGAGCGCTTGATTGAAGCCTCGGACGACATCCTGTGTGGGGACCCGACGGGGACAGACCCGCTCCAGTCCGATTGTCGGATCCGGCTTGCTCGCACTCAACTTGCAGCGGATGCTGGGTTCCGGCTCCTCGATGGCGAGCCTGCCCTCGATGTCTTGGCCGGTTTGCGTACAGAGGCAATCTCACCCGATGCCGATCCAGAGTGGCTGCACGCTACCATCGGGCTCCGGATGGTGGGCCTATTCGCGCAGGGGTACCGGGCCCAAGGGTTCGTCTCCGGCGACGGTGCCTCGCTGCCCTTCATCCTGTCCGCCTCGACGTTCGACACGTCGACACAGGGAGTGCGCGACGTCCTCCTTCGCCATCTTCTGCTCACCGCTGCCGACACCCTTCGGACCCAGGTATCCGAGCGGATTGACATAGAAGAGCTGGAAAGCGCGTTGTCCCAAGGACTTCGGCAACTCGCGACTCTCACGACGGCGCTCCGATCGACGGAGGACGATGGCCGGGCGATGCTCGCCGTTCGGTCTGCTCATGGGGCCCTCCGGTCTGCCTTGGACCTGGCGAGCGCTTTCGAGGGGAATGGCGCTCCTCTAGACACGAACCTCGTGAAGATCACGAAACGATGGGACGCGCTCGGCCGCATCCTCGAGTCCTATGCCAGCGGGGAGTACGCGTTAATGCTCGCTCGCTCGACAGCTCTTCTCACAGAGATCCGAGGGACGGCGCTGCCCGGAAGGGTCATGACCATCGCGGGCCTGGGTGTCGGTCTCGCAGAAGCTCGAACGGACGCCCAGGTGCAGGCGGCGTTCTCCGCCGCGGCCTCGCCCGTTGGCGGATGGCAAGCAAAACGATACCGCACAGGAGCGCGCTACTCCATCACCGCCTATCCAGGGATAGGAGGGTCGTTTGAAGACTCAGGCGCTCCGGGTGACGAAGGGGGATTGGCAGCTGGGGTCAGTCTTCCGGTGGGTCTCGAATGGCAACCCTGGCCCCGAACACCCCTCGGGAAGAGAGCGGGCACCCCGTTCTCATTCGGGTTCTTCTTTCCCGTGCTCGATCTCGGCACGTACCTCAGCTACCGATTCGAAGGGTCGGAAGACGCTCAGCTGGAGGAGTCGCCGAATCTCTCCCTCCGTCAAGCGTTCGCCCCCGGGGTGGGAATAGCGATCGGGCCAGGTGATCAGGCCCTGTCGTTTGTCAGCAGCATCCAGTACGTCCCCGAATTCCGAAGGGTAGAAGGGGTCCAGGACCAGTCCTTCGACGCATGGCGATGGACTTTCGGTCTTGCGGTGGACGTGGTCCTCTTCTACTGAACTGGACTATCGGATCTCCTGCAACGAGGGCAAGGTGTCGGAAGTCGTGGGGTTGTCAAATTGAGCCCACGCCTATTCTGCCTCCCGCTCTCGCTACCATTCAGAGGCAGGATCGGTACCTGGTCTGTGAAGGTTTCCTCGTCGCCCGTTCCCATCCGGCTGTTTCCCTTCCCGCACCGATCCGTCTCGCCTGCCATGCGTGCCCGCTTTCTCCCGCTGCTGCTCACCATTCTCGTTCTCGCGGGGTGCGCGCCCCTCGCCCCGACGTCCTCGGCGCCACCGCCGCCGTCCGCCTCGGTGACCACGGATCTTCCCCTCGACATCCGGTGGGTCCGCCGGGCCGCGGAGCACCGCGCCGTCTACGCGCAGACGTACCGAACCGCAGGGCATCATCTTCGCACCGTCGCCGACACACTCACGGCGACCGACTGGGCCGTCGTTCTCGATGCTGATGAGACGCTCCTCGACAACTCGCTCTACCAGCGCGAGCGGGCGGAGATGGGCCTCGGGTACACGCCGGACAGTTGGAACGCGTGGGTTCGGCGCGAGGCGGCCCCCCCGCTTCCTGGCGCCGTCGCCTTCACGGCCCTCATTCGCGACCTCGGGGGGCGGGTCGTCGTGGTCACGAATCGGGAGGACATCGTCTGCGACGAGACGCGCCGGAACCTGGCCGCGGTCGGCATCGAGGTGGACGGCGTGCTGTGCCGGGTCGGCGACAGCGACAAGAACGCCCGGTTTGCAGCGGTCGAGCGGGGCGATCTCCCGGGACTTCCGCCCCTGACCGTTGTGATGTGGATGGGGGACAACATCGGCGACTTCCCTGTCCTCACGCAGGACGTCCGGTTCGAGGGCGACGAGGCGTTCTCCCTGTTCGGCACGCGGTACTGGGCCTTCCCCAACCCGATGTACGGGTCGTGGACCCGGAACGCGGAGTAGCACCCACGCCGTCGGCTTTCGTCAGCCGGGCGGATCGCGAGGAGCGCTCTGCAACTCTCCCGGTGAGACCCGTCTTCATCAGACGACTCACCCGCCTCGGTACCGAGGCGGGGATGGCGAACGAAAACGCCCCGCCGACCGAAGCCAGCGGGGCGCGAGAGACGATCGCCGGGACGCTTACGCGGCCGGGATGCGGATCTGCTGACCGGGGTAGATCTTGTCGGGGTCGCCGATCACCTCGCGGTTGGCCTCGAAGATCTTGTTGTACGCATTGGCGTCACCGTAGTGCGCCTTCGCGATCTTGGAGAGCGTGTCGCCGCTCTGGATGGTGTAGTAGGTGGTGGCCTTGGCGGGCGCCGCGGTCTGCTGGCCTTCGACCTTCAGGCCGTCATCGGCGACGCTCTCGACGCCCTTGACGTTGCCCGCGATGAGGGCTGCCTTCTCCTTGGCTGCGTGGCTCTTGGCCGTGCCCGCGAGGGACACCTTGCCGTCGTTGAACTGGACCGTCAGGTTGGAGACGTTGGAGCCGAGCGAGCGCTCGATCTCTTCCTTGATCTTCTCGGCCTCGTTGCCGCCGCCTCCGAAGATGTCTTTGCCTTTGTCTTTCAGGAAATCGAGGAGTCCCATGGGGATAGGGGGGAGAGTTGGGGGGAAAGAGTGAGGGCTGAGGGAGCAGAATCTACCGACGCCGCCTCGCGTCCGCATGACCGGCCGGTAGGTTGTTCGCCTGCTGGAGAGAGACGCCGAAGGGGGCACCGAGGCGGGTGGAGTGGCCGCATCAAATCGTGTGCTCGCGGCCCTCGTTCTGAGCCTGGAGCCACTCCAGGAGCGGCGCGAAATAGTCCAGCATGGGCTGAGCTGTGAGGGTCGAGCCCGTCGCCTGCTCCAGCAGCACGTCGCCGTCCACGGTGGCGCCTGGCGAGAGGAGAGCGGTCAGGAACTCACCGACTTCCTCACGGCCGTAGTAGTTGGTGTCGCGCGGGTCCTCGTTCAGGATCTCCCGCGCGATGTGGTCGTGGAGTTGGAAGAGCAGCACGTTGGACAAGGCGTAGTCGTAGGACTGCGCGGCGTCGTTGGTGATGTGAGTCTTGGTGGCGGCGCCGTTGAACGGGGCACCGGGCGCCGCACGGTCCTCGCTCGGCGGGACGATGCCCTGGTACTCGCGCGCCAACTCCCACCACCGGGCGTTCCACTCCGCCTCGGTGAGGTTCTCAGCGTAGAGGTCGTGCTCCCAGGTGGTCATGGTGCCCGCGCTGAACGGGATGGAGACGACGTGGGTGAGGGCTTCGCGGAAGAGGCCCGCGAGCGGATCGGCGGGCGGGTCCACCTCCAGCCCGATGGCCTCCAAGACGCGCGGTTGCAGGCTCGCGAGCCCCAGCATGGAGCCCACCGCCTCGTGGTAGGCCCGGTTCGCCCCGTCCCGAAGCAGCGGCGGCACGCTCGGGTTGGTGTAGGCGAGGTAGTAGTAGATGTGCCCGAGTTCGTGGTGCGTCGTCTCGTACCCGTCGGCGGTGGGCTCCACGCTCATCAGCGCGCGCACGTCGCAGTCGAGGTCGAGGTGCCACGCGCTGGCGTGGGTGTTCTTTTTGTAGGGGGCGCCCTCGGGGAGCGGGTAGAGGCTGGAGCGGGTGTAGAAGCTCTCCGGCAACTCACCGAGGCCGAGGGAGACGTAGAAGGCCTCCGCCTGCTGGACGATCCACGCTGGCGTCTTCTCCGCGAGGGCGTCGTCCAGGGTTCGGCGCTCCGCCTCGGTGCCGCCGTCGAAGTCGGCGAGGGGCGCGAGGGCGGTCCAGTCCTGCCCCCATTGATTGGGAAGCCAGTGCGCTGGGAGGTGCTCCGGGACGGGCACGCCGTACTGTTCCGCGAGGGTGTGACGCGCCCACGTGTGGATCTCGCGATAGAGCGGGCGAAGCTCCTCGTTGAGTTGCTGCATGAGCGCCGTCATCTCGGCGGAGGTCATGCCGTAGTCCGAGACCTGATACGCGAAGTAGTCGTCGTAGCCGAGGGCCTGGACGGTCTCGTTGCGGAGGCGTTGCAACTCCACGAGGCCGGGCGTGAGCACGGGCCCGATCTCCTTGGACGCGAGCCAGACGGCCTCGCGCTCCGCCAGATCGGTGCTCTCACGAAGCCTCCGGTCGATCTCGTTAGGCGTGACGGCCTCGCCATCCAGCATGAACGTGAAGCCGAGGAGGGCATCGGTCTGGGCTGCCTCGGCGGCGATCCGCTCGCGCACGACCTCGGCGACGGTCTGCGGGTTCTGGGCCGCCCGGTGGAGCACCGCCTCCAACTGGCGGATCTGGAGATCGGAGAGGGCCTCGCGGGAGTCCAGGAAGGTCCGGGCGCGCTCGATGGTCTCAGTGGCCCCCGTGTACGCGGCCAGTGCTTCGTTCGCGGCGCGAACGGTCGCCGTCGTCACGGTGTCGCCCTCCACGATGCGCGTGTTGGCGTCCCACTCGGCGAGGGCGCTCGCGTAGGTGAGCGGGAGGAGGCCGCGCGTG
>JBCCPW010000198.1:0-6797 GCA_039024735.1 Bacteroidota bacterium | reverse complement strand
GTCGAGGCGCGTCGTGGACGGTGCACGCGTGGAGTTGACCGAGCCAATGATGCCACCGTTGGTGGAGTTGACAATCGGGCTCGCGCCAGCACGGGCATCGAGACGGGTGTAGGGGTTCCCGCTCTTGAACACACCGAGGAGATTAAAGCCGAAGCCTGCGAACGGGCGGATGCCACCAACCATCGGGCCCTCACCATCGCCGAGGCGATAGTCGACAGACACGTTGACGTTGTGCCGCTGGTCGAAGTCGAGCGGGGAGATCGTCTCCGGGAAGACGCCCGTCTGGCTCCGCCAGGCGATGATCCGCGCCGTGCGCGAGTCCGACCCTGTGCCTTCTGCGAAGGACAGCGTGTAGTTGGCGTTCACCGACAGGTTCCGCGTGCGGCGGAGCTCGAAGGCAGCCTCCACACCCTTGGTCGTCGTGAAGTCCTGGTTCGTGTACGTCGTGGTTGCCGACGGGAACGAGATGTTGACGTTGCGGAGCGTGATCTTATTCCGCTGCGTCCGGTAGAAGCCCGAGAGCGTGAACGCGGCCCGCTGGCCGAGGCGCTGGCGGAAGCCAAGCTCGTACTGCTCCGTGGTCTCCGGCTTGAGGTTGGCGTTGTTCACCGTGCCCTGACCGGAGCGGACGTTCTCGTAGTCGCGAATAGTCGCGAAGGCGTTCTCACTCGGACGCTGGCTGGTCACGTTGTAGGACGCGAAGAACAGCGCCCGGTTGGTCACCGGGAAGGTCACACCGATACGAGGCATGACGGTCAGCTGTGGCTCGTAGTCCACAAAGGCCTCCTCGCTGATGGAGCCACCGCCACCGACTGCCAGAGGGCGACCGTTGTCCGTGATCTCACCGGAGAGGACTTCCTGACCTGTCGCGTCGTAGAAGTTGCCATCCAGATCGCGATAGCCAACAACATCGTCGGTGTTGTCATTCACGTAGACCGCGAAGTCACCCTCGATGGTGCTGGGCAGGCTACCCACGGCGTTGATGGCCGCATTGGTGACCGGGTCCACAACGCCACCGATGGCGTCGCTGGCACGGTAGATGTCGACGAACGCGAACGGATCGCGGAGCACCTGCGTGTTGTTGTCGAACACGTCGAGCCGGAGCCCGACATCGATCACGAGGTCGCGGTACTCCACGCGGTCACGGACGTAGCCACCGTAGTAGATCGGCTGGTACGGCGCGATGTTCGTGTTGGTCTCGTCGGCGTAGCCGGCGATGGACTCATCGTCCACCTCATCGAGGCCGTTAAAGCTGTAGCCGTAGTACGCGATTCGAGAATCGAGGTTGGCAAACGGAAGCTGGTCATAGGAGCTCACCCCTAGGTCCGCGTCGTTGTCCGTGATGCCATCGCCGTCCGAGTCAAAGGCAGGATCGGCGTCCAGAAGCGGGACCTCAGCTCCAGTCGCGTAGTCCACGAAGTTGCCATCAGCGTCGGTGATGACCTCACCGGCGTTCGGGGCGTCCTCGAAGAACTGAGCGAGGCGGCTCCCCGCGATGGAGAACCGACGGCTCGTGGCCTGCTCGTACTCACCACCGAAGGAGAGCTCGTGCACGCCGACCTGAGTCTGAGCGGTACCGAAGACGCGGAAGAGCTCGTCGTTGCCCTGGCTGTAGGTGATGCGCGGAGCTCCAGGCGCTGTGAACGTGGAGTAGGGCGAGGCGGGGCTAATGTCCCCGTCCCTGAACGACTGCCCATAGGTCCCGGTCGCGCCAGCGAACTGGAGATACCGGGCCGCAACTGCGTTGGCCTCGTTGTCGAGGTCTCCGTAGAACAGCGTCTGAGTGACGTCATCACCGAAGGCCTCCGGGTAGTTGACGAACTCAAAGTTGGTGTACTCCGCCTGCAGCTGATAGAACGCCGTGTTGGAGAGCACCTGCCGCAACGACACGTAGCCACGTGCGGTGCTGTTGTCACCGAGCGTGTTGAAGTCGCGGTTGAAGAGCGAGCTGCTAAAGCTGAAGCCCGTGGTGCTGTTGTCCGCGTAGGCGCCTCCGATGCGGAGGTTGACACCCGTCACAGGGCGAAGCTCCACGTTGCCGTTGAGCGCGAAGCTCTCTGTCGGGTCGCTCTTGCTGCTTTCTCTCGTGAACAGGCCAGCATCACTGATGAGAGAGACTGCCGAGAGGGGATTCGCGTTGACGAACGTCCCCGCCGTCACGCCCAGCGCGCGCGCAAGGTCGTCCTGGCTGGCCGCGAGTGGGTTCCCATCCGCGTCGAACAGCTGGTTTCCGTCTGCATCGAAGGACGCATTGGGATCGAAGTCAACCGGAATCGGGAGGTAGTAGGAGTCCTCCGAGGAGAACAGCGCGCTACCAGCATCGAAGCCCTCAATGCCGTCTGCCGCTGCGCGGTCTACACGGATCACCTGCGGGCTGTTCTGGATGGCGTTGTATGTCCCATCATTGAGACGCAGCGTCTCGACCGAGTACGGGGAGGCGTCCTCCTGGCGGGTGTACTGACCAGAGAGGAGGAAGCTCGCAAAGTTGGGGACGATGGGTCCACCGAGCGTGAGGCTCCCGAGGTTGTATCCGAAGCCATCGAGACCCTCCGACGTGATGCCTTCGACAGAGCCGAAGAAATCATTGCCGCCAGAGCGCGTGGAGACCGAGATCACGGCACCCGTCACGTCGCCGTACTGCGGCGGGATGGTGCCGATGAGCATCTCCTGCTCCGCGATGGCCTGCTGGGGGACGGCCTGAGAGCCGATCACCTTCACACCGTCCACGAAGTAGGTGACCTCCTCCGAGCGACCGCCGCGTGCGAAGAGCGCGCCGGAGCCGTCATTGGACGTGACACCCGACTGGATCGCGGCGACGCTCTGGACGCCACGGACGGGAAGGTTCTGGATCTCCTCTGCCGTGACGACCTTCGGTACACCGATGGCGTCATTCTGGATGAGAGGGCGCTCGTACTCAACGACGATGCCTTCTTCGCCTCCCAGGAGTGCAGATTCGAGTTGGGCATCGAGCGTTCGGGTGCGCCCTGATGAGACTTCTACGCCTATGACCTCCTTGTTCGCGTAGCCCGCGAAGGAGAACTGGACGGTGTAGGTGCCGACCGGGATACCGAGGATGGTGTAGTTGCCATCGATATCGGTTGCGGCACCGCGCTGGATCTCAGGCAAGAAGACGTTGGCACCCACGAGCGTTTCGCCCGTGGTCGCGTCGGTCACCTGCCCGGCCAGCTTGCCGGTGTTCTGCGCGAGCGCGATCCCGGGGACCAGCGCCAGCAGCAGAAGGAGTACGAGTGTACTCGGTGAACGGAACATTGCTACCTCCGAGTTGGTGGTGTGGAAAAGCCCGAGCGGCGCGGGGGCGCGCCCGGCGTGGATGGTGCGTCTAGAGACGCCGGTTGTGGGGAGAAACAAACCGGGGAAAGACCGGCCACCCCGGCCGGGAACCGTGACCTCGTGTGTGTGAGGTAAGCGGCCCACGCCGCAGCCCCCAACGGATCTGCATCTCTCCGCCTCGGGCGAGCCCGTGACGTGGTGTGTGAGAGAGAAGCTGTAACAACCTCAGGATGTGGATCTGTGAGGGGGGCATGAAGCGACGGTCACGAATATAGCCGGGGTGTGAAGCGATGAGCAAGGCACGCGAAAGTGCCTACCGCGCTGCAACCTGACGCGAAGCGGCCAATCGTCGCCCTGGGGGACTGAACAGCCTCGTAGGCTTCACCAATTGCCCACACAATACGGCCGATTCTCGTTCGTCTTGACTTGTTGGTAGCGCTCCCACCCCTCGAATTTACAGGTCCAGCCGGAGCCCGAGGCGGACGAGGCGGGTGCGCCCGACGTTCAACGGATCCCGGACTCGCGCGGTGTAGAGAGAACGGTAGGCCTCTCGCTCCTCCTCGGTGGCGAGCCCGCCGATCTGGCCTGGATCTGTCCCGAGGAAGCCGTCGTCATCGGGGAGGCCTGTGGCGGGATAGACCTGCAGCGCGTTGACGTGGCCGAGCACGTTGATGACCTCGGCGGAGATCTCCAGCGCGGTCGGACCGAGGCGGACGACCCGTGCGAGGCGCACGTCGAGGCGGGCACGGGTGGGGGTTCGGTCTCGCGTTCCAACGGGGAGCGGTTCAGGCTCGGGAAAACCCAGAGGGCCGGAAGAGGAGGCGCGGCCGGTGTAGGGCTCGCCAGACGCCACCCGCATCACAGCACCGAGGCGGAGGTCGCCGAGCGGGAAGAGCGACCCGAGCGCCGGACCATCGGTGGACTCCGTCGCGAGTGTCAGCATTGCGACCGCGTCGGTAGCGAGACTCTCCAGCCGCACGAGGTCTGCGAATCCCACCTCCTGCTCGATGGCTTCCTGCACGACGGTAACCGTACCGCGCGCCCGAAGTCTGCCCGTCTGAACCCCGAGGCGGAGAGTCGCGCCGGGCACATCCACGCGGTCGCCGTTGACGAAGGTGGTGTAGGACGTGGGGAACGCCTCCCGGAGTTCGACCCTTTGGATGCGGTCGTGGTAGCGGCGCAAGAAGAGCGTCGCGCCGATCTCTCCCCGGAGGCCACCCTCGCGTCCGAGTGACTGGTGAGCACTCACACCCGCCTCGGTGAGTGTCTCGGGGCGGAGGGCGCCGTTGGGGAGGAATCCCACCCCGCGCCGGAGGTCCTCGATTTGCGGCAGCGTGGGGAACACCTGGGTGGGATCGGGGGCTCTCGCGAAGCAGTTGACGAAGACCGAGAGCGCTGTCTGCGCTGCGGGACGAAGCACAGCCTCCACGCGCGGGAGCACACGAAGGCTCGCGGGAGCATCGGTCAGAACGTCCGCTGTGATCTGGCTCCCGCCACCGATGGCGATGGGCCGGCCGATATTGGAGACCTCGCCCAATACGACCTCAGCCCCTGTCGCGTCGTAGAACCGGCCGTCGAGGTCGCGGTAGCCGACCACCTGATCGGTGGTGCCGACCGTGTCGCCGACGTAGAGCGCCGCCGACCCCGGAACGCCTGCAGGAACGCCGCCCTCGGGTGCCTCCACCCGGACGCCCGTCACGGGATCCGTGAAGGAGCCCGCCGCGAGGTCATTCGCGCGGTAGATCGCGACGGCCGCGAACGGATCGAACAGCGCCGTCGCGTTGGACGAGAACCGGGCGACGCGGAGCCCTGCCCGAACGGTGAGATCGCCCTGCTCCCAGGTGCCCTCGGCGAACCCAGCGGTCACCATTGGGCGCCGAGGCGCCGTGGTGACAGTGCCCGCCTCGGTGGCGTCGTAGAACGACTCGATGGGGGTGCCCTCCGCCTCGGTGAGCCCGAGGAAGTCGTAGCCGTAGGTCCCGGTGCGGAAGCGAGCGGCCTCGTAGGGCAGGTCCGCGTATGCCGTGATGCCTGCGTCCGGGCGTCCGTCTCCGTCCGTATCCACGACGGTCGTTTCGACGAATTCGTCCGCGACGAACCGTGCGAGACCTGCCGCTGCCACCGACACGCCTCGGAACGTCTGCCGCTCGATGTCCACGCCGACGCTCACATCCACCGCACCGAGGCGACGCTCGAACGACGCCAGAAGCCGACGCACCGAGGCGGTCTCCTGAGCGTAGGCGATTGACGAGGTGCCGGGGGCGGCGAACAGATCGTACACCGTGGCAGGCTGGAGCCGCCCGTCGGAGAACCGCGCCTCGTAGGTGTCGCCGGATGACGAGTAGCTCCGATACCGCGAGGCCGTGGCGTTGGCCGGGTCGTCGAGGTCTCCGTAGCGGAGCACGTCCTCAATCTGGTTCGAGAAGCGACTGTCAAAGCGCACAAACGCCTCGCGCTCGCTGCTGACGGAGAGGCGCAGGGTTCCACGCGCGAGGTCCGCTTCCGCCTCGGCGGCGATGCGCCACGCTTCGTCGCGCGTCGCGGGGAGAGCCTCGGGCGACGCGAACGCAAACGCCGTCAGGAACTCACGCCCGGTCTCGCGGACGCCCTGCCCGCTGAACCGGAGACGGAGGGCGTCCACCGGGGTCACCTCCAGCGCGAGGTGGCCGTGCAGCCGCTCGCCCTCGGACGCGGGCGCAGCCGTCTGGAGGGGAACCTCTGCGGCCCGAACGGCGAGCGACGGAATCGGGAAGAGACTGACGATGGCATTGGGGTCCGTGAAACCGAAACGAGCCGCGAGGGCCTCCCGGGTCGCCTCGGTCTGCTCTGGCGGCAGCGGGACGTAGTAAAAGTCGTCGGAGGTGTAGCGGGCACGAGCGGCGTTGAAGCCGGAGGCGTCGGCGAGCGCACGGTCCACGCGGATGACCTGGGGCGCCTCGCGGAGTGCCGCCAGCTCGTCGTCCGGGAGCACAGGCGCACCGTAGGCCCGGGGGTCGAGATCGTCGGCACGCTCCACCGCGCCCGCGCCGTAGACCCGGAACATGCCTGCCGAGGTGCCCAGCCCGAGGGTCGCGCGGCCGTATCCGAAGGCATCCAGCCCGCCGGTTCCCTCCGCGCGGCCGAGGTCGTTGCGTGGGGCGTCTCGGGTGTCGATCTGCACGAAGGCACCGAGCGCGCCACCGAGGCGGGGCGGCACGTAGCCCGTCGGCACGGCCAGACTGGCGAGTGCAGCCTGCGGGAGACCGTCGGTGCGGCTCACGCGAAGCCCGTCAATCACCGGCTGGATGGATCTTTTGCTTACGACTGGCGGAGATCTAACGCTATCACCGCTGGAGCATTAGCAGACACTTTAGATCAAACATTTATCGACCAGTCGATCATCTTAATTGGTCACTCAATGGGCGGTCTGGTATTACGATACCTTCTTGAGTCAGGCAACTTCAATGATCGATCTTGGTTCGATAAAATCACGATGTTGATTACTATGGGTACGCCATTCAAAGGGG
>JBCCPW010000197.1:0-6805 GCA_039024735.1 Bacteroidota bacterium | reverse complement strand
TGACCGTCGTGGAGCGGGAGACATCCCACGAGCCGAACGGACGGCGAGGGCCGGGAGCGGAGCGCATGCCGAAGAGGGTGGTGCCGCGAGCGGCGTTGCGAGTGCGAAGGGAGCGAGAGGCGGTGAACATCGGAGGGGGTGTTGGTGTGACACCCGAGTCACTTCCAACGGGTGTGCCAACCCGTTTCCAGCCTCCAGAAGCCCATTCCAGGCGTTGGGGCGGGCGCTGGCGCACAGTGACCGCGCCCGAGCGCCCACCGCCCGCCTCGGTGCGGAAGCAGAGGCACCGAGGCGGGCCGCCCCGTCACTCTGCATCGCCCGAGAGGAACTTGTCGATGATGTAGTGGAACGTCGCTGTGAACCGCTGCTCGTCGTCGATCGCGTCCACGATCTCGGGCCACGCCAGCACGCCGTTCGCACCGTTGACCAGCACGACCAGCCCGTTGCCCGAGTCCAGGTGGATGTACCCGTTGGCTGCCTCTCCACGGTCGTTGCCCCCGTGCTGGAGGTTCAGCGAGTCGCCGTAGCCGAACACGAACCAGCCGATGCTGTGCCCGTACGGCTCCGGACACGGGTCCATCGCGCCGTCGTCGCAGCCCCAGATGGGATCCTCACGCAATGGCGTCTGGACCTCCGTCCGCAATCGCCCCACCTCGGGGCTCACGCCGCCGCCCCGCCACACGTCGATCAGGAAGGCCGCGTAGTCCTCGACGGTCACGTAGAGGTCATCGGCCGGATTCCAATAGCCCTCGTCCAGCGCGAAGTCAGGAAAGGGCTGACCGTCAGCATCGGTGGGCTGCGCCACCCGGTCGGTCATCCAGGTCTCTTGCACCGAGGAGGCGCCGTCCATCCTGATGGGATCGTAGACGTGCTCCCGCACCAACTGCGGGTACGGAGTGCCGAGCTTCTGCTCCAAGAAACGCCCGAAGATCATGAACCCGATGCCGGAGTAGGTGTAGCCCGTCCCGGGATCCTGAGTGAATGCCAGCACGCCGTCCTCGTAGTTGAACGGCCAGTTGAGGAAGCCCGTCTGGTGGGTGAGCAGCAGACGCGGGGTGAGTGCCTCGTGCCTCGGGTCGTCCGCGATGTCGGGATGGACGTAGTGGGCCGAGATGGGCTCGTCGAGATCGAGGAGGCCCTTGTCCACGAGGCGCAGCGCCAACTCGGCGGTGACGGCCTTGTGCATCGAGGCGGTGTTGAACATCGTGGTGGCCGTCACCGGGACACCGGGCGACTGCTCGCCGTAGTAACGGGTCCAGACGAGGCGACCGTCCTGGATGCGGCCGAGGCCGAGTCCCGTGACATTGAACGAGTCCATGACCGCTTCCACCCGGGCATCGAGTTGGGCAGGTGGAGCCGAGGAGCGTGGGGCGGAACAGGCACCGAGGCCAACGAGGAGGAAGGCGACGAGACCGACCGGGAGACGAGAGAAGGACATGGCAGGAGGTGCGGGCAGGAGGAGAGAAGGGCGGGCGCCTACGCGGCGGATGGCACCGAGGCGGGCTGCGCTACTTCGCGGCCGGTGTGGACCACCACCGCATTCCGCGGTCGTTGCGGGAGGCCGATCCGAGGGTGCATCCGCATCGATTATCCGCCTCGGTGCGTCTGGCTCAGCCACGTGAGGAGACCTTCCAGAGCCTTGGGATATCCCTCGAGATTTCCGCTTGTGAAGACGGTGATCGGGACATCCGGCGTGATGCCTCGGCTCTCCCAGAGCACCCCGTCGCCGTCTCGGTAGACCTCGTTTGAGAGTTGGAGCGTCCACCCGTTCGGGAGTGACTTGAAGAGGACATCCGACAGAGCGCCCCGCGTCACCTCACCAACGTGTGTCACGGTCGGGAGGGCGCGCATCTGGAGCGTGAAGGTCTCGGCCGCGCTCAGCGTCACGTCTGTGGTCAGGAGCGTGACGGGCTTGAGGTAGCGCACGCCCGTCGTAGGACGCACGCGGACAACCTGCGGGGCCAGGGTGCTCGCTCCGTGGGCAGTCTTGGTCAGTCCAGGGCTGGGCGCATTCGCGAAGTGACCCGCGATGGCGAGGCCCACGGCGTCGGAGCCCCCCTGGTTGAGGGCGACATCGAGCAGGAGAGCGTCGGTATCCGCGAGGTCGGTGAGAGCGCGATCCAGCACTTCCTGGACGGCAGCGAGTCGGGCGTCGGGGGGAAGACCGTCTCCCAGCGCCTCGCCTCCCATCCCGCCGATCTGGAGGTAGCCGATGCGTCCTCGGCGCCCCCACATGGCATCCTCGTCCCCCACGATCACGACCGATTCGGGGTCGAGGATCTCCTCGCGAATGCGGCGGTGGGTCTCGTTGAACCACGCGTTCGCGAAGCCCCCCATGGACGTGGCCTCGGACTGCGCCTCGAACGTCTCGCGCAACAGAGGCCCCAGCACCGGTGCGGGCTTCCCGCGATGGCGACGGCGCTGGCCGTCCACCTCGGCCTCCAGTGCGAGATGGGCGTCCTCCAGACCATCCAGCAGGTCCACGAGTGCCTCGAACAGGTCCGCGTCGCTCATGTCGTCCCGAATGCGGGGTGCCACCTCGGCCCGCCGCGCGTGCCAGTCGACGCCGTACAGGTCGAAGAACGCGTACTGCTCGGCCATCACCTGCCAAGCGTAGGCGAACACCTCGGTCGGGGTAGGGCCAAGGGGCGTACCGCACGACGGCGGGACTTGCTCGATCCGATCCAGCGTGTAGCGGGTGACCTGCTCGGGTCGGGCAGCGATCTGGACGGTCTCGCCGTCGCGTGAGAACACGCGGGCCCAAGAGCCGAACGCCTCCGCCGTCTGCGATGGCCCAGCCACGCAGCCGACCGCACTGACATCGTACCCGAGCGCGCCGTCAGGGCCAATCTCGAACACCCAGCCGTAGCCTCGAGACTGCCAGACGCCGTGCAGGGCGGGCGCGACACGAGCGTCCGGAACGGAAGGCAACCACGTCTGGGCACGGGGTGCGAGCGCGCACCCTACGGCGATCCAGGCAATCAACACGAATCGAGTCATGAGGCAGCGCAGGAGCAATGGTGGACGAAGCTAGAAGGCCCCCCTGAGCGAAACTTGGCGCTTTTCTGCACCGAGGCGGCGAAATTCGCCGCATGTAGGACCGGTGTGGACGGTGTCACGAACCCGACGGAGGCTGTTCTCCGCCTCGGTGCCTCCATGCACACACCGAGGCGGGCGCACCGAGGCGGCGAGGCCACCGGCTGTCTGATGCGATTACTCACTCGCCACACGGAGAACCCACGTCGCGATGGCGTCCGGGACGGCCGCGTCCACATCGGCCGGGATCGCCGCGTACTCCTGCACGGAGCCCGTCTGAGCGCGCTGGAAGATGTGGTTCAGCCCGTCCAGCGTGACGACGTCCCATCCGGGACTGGCCGAGGCGGCCAAGGCGGCGCGCATGGGCGCCACGTTTTGACCGGGGGGCACCTGCTGGTCGAGAGCGAAGTAGAGGGCAAGGGCGGGTACGTGGAGGGTGCCGATGATCTCCGCCGGGTCAATGGCGAGAAACGTCCGAAACCACGGGGTGTAGCCCCCCATCTGCTGCGACACGATGAGCGGGATGACCTCCGGCGTAATGCCCAACCGTGTGGCGTCCGCCTCGGGAAGGTCGCTGTATACCGTCGCGAGTTTGGCCCCGATCTCTTCACGCGATGCCTCGTCCATCTCGCCGCCTGCTGTGCCTGCGAGCGACACGAAGGCCGCGCGGAGGCGGTCCACGAAGATCCCGACACCCTCCTCGGAAACACCGGCTGCCGCGAGCCCGACCCGGTTCTGCTCCATCACGATGTCGAGGCCGGACACGGCTGCACCGCCGACCATCACGATGGCGTCTACCGCAGGCTCGGCCCCCGCCACGATGGGCGCGACCGTCCCGCCTTCGCTGTGGCCCACGATCCCGACCCATTGGACATCGTCGCGGGCGTTGAGGGTGCGGACGGCCGCGGCGGCATCGTCGGCGTAGTCATACGTAGTGGCGGACTCCGGCGCGGGGCTTGTGCTCCCGCCGATGCCGCGCTCGTCGTAGCGAAGCGTCAGAATGCCCGCCTCGGTGAGGGCGTGCGCGAGGTCACGGTAGAACCGGTAGCCCGTGGGGAAGCCAGGAGCGTCGGGGCCGCCGTCTCGGTCTTGCAGCCCCGAGCCGGAGACGAGCACAACGGCCGGGAACGGACCGTCGCCGTTGGGAATCGCGAGGGTGCCCGCCAGCGTGACGCCCTCGACAGAGGCGAAGGTGATGTCCTCTTCCGCGAATGCGGCTTGAGACGAAGCGGACGGAACGAAGGCCAGCAGCAGGCCGAGGGGAAGAGCACGCATGACGAGTTGAGAGAAGAGAGGTGGAGGGGGAGAAGGGAGCCGCGATTCTGCGGACGTGTCAGCCAGGGTGCGTCATGGCCGGATCCAGGTCCGCCAGCGGCCGGATGACCAGAGCCGTGATGTCTTGCCAGTCGCCGTCGACACGAAAGGCGTAGAAGTAGGTACCCGAGGGCAACTCCAACTCGACCTGCCACCGGCCATCGACGTAGGTCGCGGGCCGGAGGCTTCGGTCGAAGAAGTCCCCACTCAGGACAACCTCACTGGCATCCTGGGGCGCATCGAGCGTGAGCGTGACCCGCTCGCCGCGATGCCGCCGGATGAGCCACCGCCGGGCTGGATCGATGACGAGCGCGTCGACGGTGGTGTCTAGCGGCAGCGGAGCCTGTCCACGTAGCCCGCGGAGGGGAACCGTCACCCGTGACGTGTCGCCCGCAGCAACCACGTCGATGTCCACATCCAGCAGATACGGTAGACCTTCCTGCACCTGCTCCAGTACGACCTTTGAGCCCTCGACGCGAGCGCGCAGATCGGGAACGCGCTCGTTCTCGACCCACGGCGCCAAAAACGGACGCACGTCGCGCCCCGCAGCCGTACTCATCCTGTCCACGAAGTCGTCGAGGCGGATGGGCTCTCCCGGCGGAGTCGATACGAACGCGCGCACGCCCGCATCGAAGACCTCCTGGCCAACGGCCTCTTCGAGCATGCGGAAGACCCACGCGCCCTTGTCGTAGGAGACGCCTTCGTTCGAAAGGTCATCCGCGAGCCAGGTGCGGCCCTCGAAGCCACCCGCGAAGTAATTGTTGCGCTTCGTCTCCCAAAACAGATCGACGGTGTCGGCGCCATAGGTCTCACGCAACAGAATGGACTCGGCATAGGTCGCCAGCCCTTCGAGGAGAAAGTTGCGCGCGCGTCCGGTGGCCTCGGTCCAGGCGTGGGCCACCTCGTGACCGAACAGGTCCCGCGGCTGCGGAAACGGCGACGACAGAACGGCCCCCCGGGTATTGGCAGCGATCACGGTGTTCGACCGGAAGGGCCAGCTTCCCCCTGGTCGTGCCCGCTGCTGGACGACGGCGACGGAGCGCCCCCGAGGCGAGCCGAACCGGGCGGTCAGGATGTCCACGGTCTCGGCGAAGACCTGAGCGAGCGTGTCCGGGCGGGGCTCGAAGTCGGGCGTTCCGTAGACCGTCATCTGATATCCCCCTGCCTGGCGCTGGACGGGTACCCAGCCAGCGTCGTAGAACAGCAACAACGGCATTGCTCCCCCCTCAGACTGCGCACGCACCGTCCGGATGCCGTTCTGGACAGACTCCGTCTGCGGGAGGTCGGTAGCGACGCGGACGCGCTCGGGCGCCGTCACGGTCATTGTGGCCTCAGCTGTCTCGTCGAAGTCCACGAAGGGGTACCAGTAGTACTGGTTGCGGACGTGCCCGAAGTCCGCGAGGAAGCGCCCGGAGTTGACGCTGGTCGCGGGCTCGCGCGAGACATCGACCGAGTGACGCACGACAAGGTGGGTCGTGGTGGACGTGGGCACGTTCACCCAGACCTTGCCGCCACTCTGGACGTAGTCAGCCGCCTGCCCCTCGACCTCCACGGCGGCAATTTGGGCTGTGTGGTTGAGTGTGAGCAGGAGTCCGTGAGGCCCCCCTGTTACGGAGAGGGTGTCCACCACGTCCAGCCCTTCGCCCGGCCGCAGACCGACCGCGAGCCGGTGACGCTGCACGTTGCCATACATCTCAGGACCGAGGCGGTCGGTGAGATACCAGAGCCCATCGGGCTGGCGCTCCACGGTGTAAATGCCCGAGTAGTCGTCGGCGGCAATGGTCTCGTCGCCGGTATTGCCGTAGCGAACCACGCCACCAAGGAGAAGCCTCGCCTCGGTGTCGGTGGCTCCCGGAAGGACGCGCGCGGGTCCGGCGTCTCGCTGGTGCGATCTCGATTCCGCCCACTCGACCAGTTCCCGACCGAGATTGAACGGATACCACGCCGAGAACACGTCCGAAGAACTGTCAGCGAACGCCTCGGAGACGCGCTCCGCCAGCAGGTCCAGCGTGGCGGCTCCGCGCCGTGTGTCTCGTTCCCCAGGGGTCTGGGCGAAGGCGTTCGCCCCTCCCAAGAGAAAGCAGACGATGAAGAGACCGAAGCGACGCATGAGGAGGGAGGATCTTGGGAGACATCGAGATCCTCCGCAACGGATGTGCCGACCGGCCGATCGGACCTCGCGGGCATCTCTATGCGTTGAGGTGTGCTCGCGCGCACACTCCGCCGTGCGGAAGCGCACGCCGCGTGTGGCCCGCCTCGGTACCGAGGCGGAGGCCTGGAACGCCTCGCTCCCAACAGAAAAGCGCTGGCCTCGGGGGAGACCAGCGCTCAGGGGGGAAGCGGGAGGCGAGTCATCGGGCGGCGCGGGTCGGGGTCTTCTTGGCCGCCGTGGAGCGGGAGACATCCCACGAGCCGAACGGACGGCGAGGGCCCGGAGCGGAGCGCATGCCGAAGA
>JBCCPW010000196.1:0-6835 GCA_039024735.1 Bacteroidota bacterium | reverse complement strand
CGACGTGTCGCAGCCGACGAGGACGAGGGCCGCGACGGCGGCGAGGGTGAACAGGCGGAATCGCATGGGGAGAGGGCGCGGGGCGCCGGTGAGGAGACAGGAGATGCGGACGTGCATCGGGTCGGAGGACGCGTCCGCCTCGGTGCCGATTTCGGCGATTTTGGCCCTCCAGAGGCTGATCGCCGATTCTGGCGCGTCCGGGCCGATCCCGCCGCAAGACCGCGACAGACGAAGCAAGACTCCGCAGGTCGGCTGCCGTCAGTCGGCGCGTTCATGCGTCTCCTCATCACCCCCGCCTCGGGACCGAGGCGGGACCCCTCGTCCCCGTTCGGTGCGCGCCCTCCCTCTTCTTCTCCTCGCCGTCGCGACGGCGACCGCCCAGCCCGACCGCCTCGGGGAGACCGCCCAGGGCACGGATGCGCGGGCCGTCGCGGCGCAGATCGCCCTCGCGCGGCAGGCCGCCCCCAGCGCGCCGGACTCTGCCGAGGCGCTCGCGGCTCGGGCGGTCCGGTTGGCAGAGGCGCTCGGCGACCGCGCCCTCTGCGCCGACGCCAACGACGTGCTCGCCGATGTCCAGCACGACCGAGGCGCGCTGGACGAGGCGATGGAGGCCTACGCCACCGCCCGCGAGTGTGCCGAAGGCGACGCCCGCCGCACCGCCGACGCCCACGCGGGGCTCGGCATGATCTACGCCGCCCAGGGTCGCTTCGCGATGGCGCGCGACGAGTACGACCGCGCCCTCGCGCTCCGCCGCGAGACCGCCGACCGCAGCGCCGAGGCGGAGACCCTCGGCAAGCTCGCCGCCCTCGCCCTCGACTGGGAGCGCCCGGCCGATGCCGAGCGCTTCGCACGCCAAGCGCTGGCCGTCGGAGGCGACGACGCGCCTCGGTCCGTCCGCGTCTCGCTCGGGAAGGCCCTCTGCGACCTCGGCCAGCCGGAGGCGGCGCAGATTCCGCTGACGGTCGCACTCACGGGGGCCACGCAGGACGGCGACCGGCCCGGCGAGGCCGCGGCCCGCTCCGCCCTCGCGCTGGCGCTCTCCTCCCTCGGCCTGCACGACGAGGCCCGCCGCCAGTCCAGGCGGGCGGTGGAGGCCGCCGCCGGGTTTCCGCAGGCGCTCAGCGCCGCCACCCGCACCCACGCCGACGTGCTCGAGGCCGCCGACGACCCTCGTGCGTTCGCTGCGCTCCTGGACCACCTCGCCGTCCGCGACAGCGTGACCGCCGCCACCTCGGACCGACGGCTCGCGGCTGCACAGGCCGCGTTTCAGGTGCGCGAGCGCGAGCGCGAGATTGAGGCACTGGAACTGGACGGCGAGATCCAGCGCCTCGCGCTCGGGCGGACCCGCGCATTCGTCGCGGCGGGCGTGCTGGGGTCGTGCCTGTTCCTCGGGCTGGCCCTCGTGATGTGGCGCGGGCGCCAGACGCAGACCCAGCGCGCGGAGGCGCAGGAGCGGATCGTGGCGCAGAAGGAGACGCTCGTTCGCGAGGTCCACCACCGGGTCAAGAACAACCTCCAGGTCGTCGCGAGCCTGCTGCACCTTCAAGCGCGGCGGATGGACGCGCCCGGCGCGCAGGACGTCGTGCGCGACGTGAGCGGGCGCATCCGCACCCTCGCGCTCGTCCACGAGAAGCTCTACCACGGCGACGACCTCGAACGCATCGACGCGCGGGCGTTCTTCTCGGACCTCGCGGCGATGCTCGTCGCCGCGTGTGCGCTCCGCCCCGAGGCGGTGCGCGTGGAGACCGCCATCGACGACCTCGCGCTGCCCGCCGAGACGGCCGTCCCCCTCGCCCTGGCGACGGCCGAACTGATCGCCAACGCCTGCGAGCACGCCTTCCCCGACGGCGCCGGGACCCTCCGCCTCGGCCTCCGCACCGAGGCGGGCGTGCTCACCCTGGACGTGTCCGACGATGGCGTCGGCGCCCCCGCCTCGGTGGACCTCGACGCGCCCGGATCGCTCGGCCTCCGCCTCGTGGCCGACATGGCCCGCCAACTCGGCGGATTCGCGGAGCGCCTGCCCTCGCGCGAGGGCACCCACGTCCGCCTCGAAGCGCCGATGCCGTGACTCCGCCCGCCTCGGTGACCGTGCGAACACGCCGAGGCGGACACACGAGGACCCGATCCCTGACACGACGCCCCATGTCTGAGCCCACCCCACCCCGCGCGACGGTCCTCGTCGTGGAAGACGAGATGGTCGTCGCGCGCGACCTTCAGGAGATGCTCACCGCGATGGGCTACCGCGTCCCGGACGTGGCCGGAAGCGCCGAGGAGGCGCTCTACCTCGCGGAGCTTCACGAGCCCGACCTCGTGCTGATCGACATCGTGCTGCGCGGCGACCGCGACGGCGTGGCCCTCGCCCGGACGCTCCGCGAGGAACGGGCCGCCGCACTCGTCTTCGTGACCAGCCACGCCGACCCCGGGACGGTCAAGCGCGCGAGTTCGGCGCGGCCCAACGGCTACCTCGTCAAGCCGTTCACCCCCGAGGCGGTCCTCGCCGCCGCCGAGACCGCCCTCGCCAACTACGCCGAGGAGCAGCGCACCCTTCACCTTACGCCCGAGCCCGCCGCCACCGACGACGCCCTCGCGCCCGAGGTGGTGGAGCGCGTGGAGCGCTTCGTGGACCGCCACTTCGCCCGGCCGATCACCCTCGGCGACATGGCCGACCACGTGGGCCTGAGCCCCTTCCACTTCGCGCGCCAGTTCAAGGCCGCGACCGGTGTGCCGCCGTACCGCTACGTCGTGGCGCAACGGCTGGACGAGGCCAAGCGCCTGCTGCGCAACACGGACTGGCCCGTGCTCCGCGTCGCGGACGCCGTCGGCTACGAGAGCGCGAGCCACTTCAGCGCGCTGTTCAAGCGCGAGACGGGCGTCACGCCCGGCCAGTACCGCGCGCTGACCTGACCGGCCCGCCTCAGTGACTCCACCTCGATTGGTCCGCCTCGGCACCGAGGCGGGAGTGCCTGGAACCCCCGACACCCGCTGCCGTGTAGCCGGGCCCTCCCCTTCGCGATCCCATGGAAGCTCGGCCCGCTCGCAACGTCCTCGGTGGCGATCTCCAGACCTGCGGTACCGATCCCGTGACGGGGTTCTACCGCGACGGCTGCTGCCACACCGGCCCCGAGGACCTCGGCACCCACGTCGTCTGCGCCGTCGTGACGGACGCATTCCTGGCGTTCTCGCGCTCGCGCGGCAACGACCTCGTCACGCCACGCCCCGAGTGGCGCTTCCCTGGCCTCCGCGAGGGCGACCGGTGGTGCCTCTGCGTCTCGCGATGGAAGGAAGCGCTGGACGCGGGCGTCGCGCCGCCGGTCGTGCTGGAGGCCACGCACGAGAAGGCCCTCGACGCTGTCTCGCTGGACGATCTGCGCGCGCACGCCGTCGCAGCATGACTCCCGCCTCGGCACCGAGGCGGGCGAGACCGTAAACCTCGGCGCGAGGGCGGCCGATACCCAGGGCATGTCGCGCGCTGCCCGCCGTCCGCCCCGCCTTCTCGGTGTCCTCATCGTCGGGATGGGTCTGTTCATCACCGGCATCGGGCTCGGCGTGGTTCCGGTAGATCCCGCGACCGTGCACGCGCCGATGTGGGTGCTCGCGGTCTGTGGCATTGTGTTCGTGCTCGGCGGGATCTCGGTGATCGCTCACGACCACCGAGGCGTGCAGACCGCCGCCGGGCTGACCATTGTGCTCGCCTTGGGACTCGTCGGCGGCTGGGTCGCGCTCTTCGGTGACTCCGCCCAGATGTCCGGCGGACTCCCCTTTCTTCCGCGCTCGCTGAACGTCGCCCTTGGACGCGGGCTGTTCGGATTCGGCGCGCTGATCTGCTTCGCTTTCTTCGCGTGGGGCATCTCGCGAGGCCGGGCCGGATCCTCTTAGCCCGAGGGCGGGTACAGCGAGGCGACTCGCGTTCCCTCCTTCCCGATGGTCTCTCCCCGTCTCCTCCCCCTCGGTGCGTTTCTCTGCGCTCTCGGCGTGCTCGCAGGCTGCGCCACCGATCCCGCCGCACCGGCCGCCACCGAGGCGGCCTCCGCCACCGGCCTCCAGTACGCCGACTCGGTGGTCTGGGCCGTCAACATGGGCGGCGAAGCCTTCGAGGGCGTCGATGGCGTCTCCTATCGCGCTGACGAGGGCGTCCTCGGCGGGACGGTCGGGCAAATCGACACCATCTTGGGCAGCCAGGACGGCGACCTCTACAAGACGTACCGCGTGGGGGACTTCATGGTGCAGACGCCCCTCCCGGACGGCAGCTACGATGTCACGTTCCACTTCGCGGAACCGGAGGACCTGCCCGTGGGCAGCCGCGTCTTCCACGTGATGGCCGAGGGCGAGCGCGTCATCGACGACCTCGATGTCCGCAAAGCGCGAGACGAGAAACACCGCTCGGCCCTCACGCGGACCGTCGCAGACGTGAACGTCACCGACGGCCAACTCGACATCGCGTTCGATGCCCTCGTCAGCGAGCCCATCCTGAACGCCATCGTGGTGCGGCAGAAGGTGGAGGACACCCGCAACTGGACCCTCGCGTGGGAAGACACCTTCGACGTGGACGGGGCGCCGGATTCCACCCGCTGGTCCTACAACGTCTGGCCCGCCCGCAAGGTCAACGACGAGGACCAGGCCTACACGGACCGGCCCCGGAACGTCCGCGTGGAGGACGGGCGGCTCATCATCGAGGCACACAAGGAGACGTACGACAACGCGGAGTACACCTCGGGTCGCATCCACACCGAGGGCAAGGGCGACATCCTCTACGGCCGCGTGGAGGTCAGCGCCCGGCTCCCAGCCGGGCAAGGCACCTGGGCCGCCGCCTGGATGCTCCCGACTGACCCGTACCGCTACGCGACCACCTGCGAAGCCCCCGAGGAATGGCAGGGCAGCCCGACGTGCGACGCGTGGCCCAACTCCGGCGAAATCGACATCCTGGAGCACGTCGGCTACGACATGAACAACGTCCACGGGACGGTCCACAACAAGGCGTACTACTGGATCAACTGGGAGCAGCGGAAGGGCAGCATCGAGACCGTAGACGCCGAGGAGGGCTTCCACGTCTATGGCCTGGAGTGGACCCCCGATCGGATCGACATGTTCTTCGACGGGACCCGCTACTTCACGTACGTCAACGAGGGGACCGGCTGGCGCGCGTGGCCCTATGACCACCCGTACAACCTCATCCTCAACCTCGCCATCGGCGGCGCCTGGGGCCGCGCCGGAGGCCCCATCGACGACTCCATCTTCCCCGTGCAGATGGAGGTCGATTACGTCCGGGTGCACGAGATGAACCCGCCCCTGACCGCCTCGGTGGAGTGACCCAGCCCGCCTCGGTGCGGCCCGTGGAGCCTGCTTCTGGTCGGCCGGTGGCCCTGGGTTTCTGGGGACCACGGACGACCGAGCACGGACCACAGGAACGACTGTCGTCCGTCGTCTGTGGTCCGCCGTCCCTTCTCCGCTCCAGGCCCCCTCACACCTGCTCACAGATGCACCGAGGCGAAACGCGCCGGGCGCCTACAGCACCGCGCCCGTGATCGCGAACGCCACGATGGCGCAGCCTCCGGCGATCATCGCGTAGGGGATCTGCGTGCGGACGTGCGCGATGTGGTCCGTGGCCGCCGCGAGGCTGGACACGATGGTCGTGTCGGAGATCGGCGAGGAGTGATCGCCGAAGATGCCCCCCGCGAGGCTGGCGGCGAGGAACGGCGCGAGCGGTAGGCCGAGCGCCGCCGCGGCCGGAACCGCGATGGGAATCATGATGGCGAAGGTGCCCCAACTGGTGCCCGTCGCGAAGGCGATGAAGCCGCCGGTCACGAACACGAGCGGCAGCAGCAGCTCCGGACCCACGCCCGCGTTCGCGACGCCTTCCGCCACGTACAGGCCCGCGCCCAACTCGCGCGTGACCGCCCCGAGCGCGAGGGCGAGGAGCAGGATGAGCGCCATGCCGAGCATCCCGCCCGCCCCCTTCAGGCCCGTCTCGGTGAGTTGCGTGACCGTCATCCCGCGCTGGACCAGCATCAACCCCCACGCCACCGCCAGCCCGATGAGCACGGCCCACAGCACGCTCGTGCTGCCGCTCCCCGCGAGAAGGTCGCCGTCGCCCGTGATCCAGAGACCGAGCGGCATCGTGAGGACCATCGCGCCGAGCGGGACGAGCATGTTGAACGCCCGAGGCGGGATCTTGCCGATGGGCTCCGGCACGAGGGCCCCCTCGTCCACAGCGGGCGCCGAGCCCTCATCGAACAGTTTCCCGGTCGCCGCGCGCTCCTCGGCCTTCTTCATCGGGCCGAACCGCCAGCCGGTGACCGCCACGATCCCCGCGAGGACGACGGCAAACAGAGCGTAGAAGTTGAGCGGGATGGCCTGCACAAAGAGCCGCAGCGGCTCCTCCACGCCCTGCTCACCGAGGAGGCCCAGGATGTACGCCCCCCACGCGTTGATGGGCAGCAGGATGCAGACCGCCGCGCTGGTGGAGTCGATGAGGTAGGCCAGCATCTCGCGGCTGCTCTTCTGCCGGTCGAACAGCGGACGCGCCACGGACCCCGCCACGAGCACCGTGATGTTGCTCTCGATGAAGATGCCAAGGCCGGTCAGGAACGCAAGCACGCGGGCGCCTCGCGGCCCGTTGAAGACGCCTCGCCGGTCCAGCGCCTCGACGAAGCCCTTCACGCCGCCCGCCGCCTCCACCGTCGCGATGAGCGCGCCGATGACAAGGGTGAACAGGAGCACGCGCGCGTTGCCCGCATCGGCGAAGACCGCCACGAGGCCGTCCACGGTGGCGGCGAGACCGGTCAGCAGGTTGCCGCCCACGAGGATCGTGAACCCAAGCGCGACGCCCGCCGCGAGT
>JBCCPW010000195.1:0-6841 GCA_039024735.1 Bacteroidota bacterium | reverse complement strand
GCGCGATCTCCGCCTCGGGAAGCGCCGTGGCGTAGTGCGCCTTGCCTCGGTACGACTTCAGTTGCTCGATGCTCGCGAGGATGTTCTGCACGGTCTTCGCGCCGAACCCCGAGAGGGTCGCCAGACGACCGGACGCCGCGGCCTGCTCCAGGCTGTCGAGATCGGTCACGTCCAGTTCCTGCCAGACCGCGCGGACCTTCTTCGGGCCGAGGCCCTTGACGCGCATCACCTCCGGCAGCCCAGGCGGCAGACTCCCGAGGGTCTCCTCCGTCTGCGCGAGGGTACCCGTTTCGATGATCTCGCGGATGTCCCCCGCGAGCCCCTTCCCGATGCCGCGCACCGTGGTCAGTTCGTCCGGGCCGAACCGGACGACGGCCTCGTCCATCTGGTCCACGGTCCGCGAGGCGCGGTAGTAGGCCTTCGCGCGGAACGCGTTGCCGCCGGTCAGTTCCAAGAGGTCCGCGGCGAGCTTCAGGCGGCGGGCGATGTGCTTGTTGGTCATGGGCGAGGGCAGACCCGAAAGGGAGGCGGGAGTACCCGACAGCGCGCGGCGGGTTCGGGTAGCTTCGCGCCATGCCGAACCGACCGTCCCTCGACCTCTCCGCCTCGGCTGAGGCGACGTCCGCACGCCCGTATCGCGCGAGCGTGGTGGTGCCCACCCTGAACGAGGAAAAAACCCTGGAGGCGCTGCTTCGGCCCTTGCGCGAGCACGCCGAGGTGTTGGGTCTGGAGTTGGTCGTCAGCGATGGCGGCTCGACGGACAGCACCCTCGCGATTGCCCTCGCACTCGCCGACCGCGTCGTCGTCCATGACGGCCCGAGCCGGCAGACCATCGCGGCGGGCCGGAACGCGGGTGCCGCGCAGGCGGCCAGCCCCAGCGTGTTGCTGTTTTTCAACGCAGACGTGACCCTCCCCGACCGCCTCGGTGCCTTCGTGGACGATCTCATCCACGCCGCCACCGAGGAGGGTGCGGCCACCTGCCGAGTCCTCGTGGATCCTCGCTACGCGACTTGGATGGAGCGTGTCGTCCTCGAGACCGCCAACGGGATCTATTGGCTGACCAACCGGCTACGGATCGTCGGGATGGGCCGAGGCGAGGTCCACGCCGTCCGTCGCGACTTGTTTGTGGCAGCTGGTGGCTACCGGGATCATCTCGCGGCTGGGGAGGACTTCGATCTGTTCAAGCGGCTCCTGCGTCGTCCGGGCGCTCGGATCGCGTTTCTCTGGCAGTGGACCGTGCACGAGGATCCAAGGAGGTACCGGCAGCGCGGTCTGCTTCGGACCATGCTGGACTGGAGCCTCAACGCGGTCTGGGTGGCTGCCCGCGACGAGTCCCGCTCGACCGAGTGGGAGGCGGTGCGGTAGCACCGGGCACCCGCCTCGGTCCGCCTCGGCACCGAGGCGGGGAGATGCGAACCGCTCGCGGCCGTCTGGCAACCGCCCACCGTCCCTCCGCGTTCGTCCCGCTATCTTCGTCGCATGCGGACGCGTCCCCGGGCACCAACGGCCCCACGCACCCGTTCGCCGGACCCTCTCGATCCCACACGGTATGCCACGCCTTCGTTCGGTTCTCGCCACTGGCGCTCTCGCTCTCGTCCTCGCCCTCGGCTTCCAGGTCGGTGGAGCGTTCTCCTCCGACGACAGCACCGAGCAATCTCGAAAGGTGGCCGAGGCCTTCCGGGTGATCTCGGAGGCGTACGTGGAGGAGGTGGACTCGGCGCAACTCGCCGAGAGCGCCATCGAGGGCATGCTCGCCGACCTGGATCCCCATTCGATTTACATCTCTCCCGAGGAGATGCGATCCGTTCGCGAGAGCTTCAACGCCTCGTTCGATGGCATCGGGATCTACTACGAGTGGGTCGATGGCGAGGCTGAGCAGGACACGCTCGTCGTGCTCATGCCCATCGCGGGCGGGCCGAGCGAGGAGGCCGGGCTCGAGGTGGGCGACCGCATCATCCAGATTGGCGACACGACGGCGCTCGGCTTCGACACCAACCTCGTCCGGCAGTACCTCAAGGGGCCGCGCGGGACGAAGGTCGATCTCGTGGTCAAGCGTCCGGGCTTGCAAGAACTGCTGGAGTTCACCATCACGCGCGACCGGATTCCGCTGGAGACCGTCATTTCCACCTACATGCTCGATGACGCCACGGGCTACATCAAGCTCCAGCGTTTCGCTCGGACAAGTCACCGCGAGGTCCGCACAGCCATTCGAGACCTCCGATCCCAGGGCATGCAGCGCCTCATCCTGGACCTTCGCGGCAACGTGGGCGGTCTGCTGGATCAGGCGTACTCCATCGCCGATGAGTTCCTGCCTTCGGGCGACATGATCGTCTACACCGACAGCCGCCACCCCCGGAACCGGAACGAGTACATCGCGACGTCTGGCGGTAGCTACGAGCAGCAGCCGCTCATCGTGCTCATCGACGAAAGCAGCGCGAGCGCGAGCGAGATCGTCGCGGGGTCGGTTCAGGACCACGACCGCGGGTTGATCGTCGGGCGCCGCTCGTTCGGGAAGGGGCTCGTCCAGCAGCAGTTCCCGTTGACCGATGGGTCTGTGCTTCAGATGACGGTCTCTCGGTACTACACCCCGGTCGGTCGGCTCATCCAGACGCCGTACGAGGTGGGAGGCACCGACGAGGCCTACTTCGAGTCCAAGAATGAACTGGAAGAGTCACTGCGGGACCGCCTGGCCTCGGGCAGCCTCGTGGACGTGGACCGCCTCGCGGACCTGTTCCCTGACTCGCTCAAGTTCGAGACCGACGCGGGCCGCACGGTCTATGGCGGTGGCGGCATCTTCCCCGATTACTTCGTAAGCGTCGACACCCTCTCTCAAGCCGCCCAGGTCATTCTGGGGCGCGGGTTCGACAATCTGTACGCCCGCGAGCTGGTCGCAGACGGAAACCTGGCCGCCGAGTGGGAGGGACTTGAAGAGGAGTTCGTTCGCACCTACCAACTCCCCGATGGTGCCTTCGACGGCTTCCTCGCGTTCGTCGAGTCGCAGGGCGTTGCGCTCCTCCAGGGTGAGCCTGAGGACGGAGCCGATGGCATTTCTCGCGCCCAGGCCGAGGCGGAACGGGAGACGTTGGAGACCCGGCTTCGAGCCTTCGTGGCCCGCAGGGTCTTCGGCCTCGATGCGTTCTTCCCGGTTGTGGGGGAAATCGATGAGACCCTTGTGCAGGCCAACGGCTTGTGGCGTACCGCTGCCCAACTCGCCTCGCGGTAACGCTGTCACAGCGTAGAAGGCCCTCCGGCTGGGATCACCCATTCGAAGTGCGTCCGCCTCGGTTGTCGGGACTGAGGCGGGGATGTCGGCAACTTCTCCTGTGGCGTCCGGTCTGTTCTCTGACCCGCCCGCACATGTCATCGGTTGGCATCGGTCTGGCTGCGTCGCTACGTTGACATTCCCCCGGGCGATAGGGATATTCCCCATCCGCTCCGACCCGATCGCTCGCCCCTGTTGCGACGCTCCGATCGGGCGCTTCCACCTCCGTTCTCTCCCCACCAGCGGCGTTGCGCCGCGCTCACCCGCCCCCCAGAGGTTCCATGAAGCTCACGCTGCTTTACCTGCTCCAGGACGCCGCCGCCGGAGACGGCTTCGTCAATGTGTTCGTCGACCGTTTCAACGAAGGAAACGAAGGGGGCGGCTACATGTGGCCGATCCTGATCGCCCTCATCATCGGTCTCGCCATCGCGTTCGAGCGCATCCTGACGCTCAACCGCTCCGACATCAACACGCCCAAGTTCATGGCCCGCGTCAAGGAGGCGCTGGACAACGGGGGCGTTTCTGCTGCTGAGGACGTGTGCGCCAGCACGCGCGGCCCTGTCGCGAGCGTTGTCCAGGCGGGCCTGCTCCGCTACGACGAGGGCATGGACGCCGTCGAGAAGGCCGTCGTCTCGTACGGCTCCATCGAGATGAGCTTCCTGGAGCGCGGCCTTGTGTGGCTCTCGCTCTTTATCACCATCGCTCCGATGCTCGGCTTCCTCGGGACCGTGATCGGAATGGTGCAGGCCTTCGACGCCATCGAGCAGGCGGGCGACATCTCGCCGAGCCTCGTGGCCGGAGGTATCAAAGTGGCCCTCCTCACGACGGTCTTCGGCCTCATCGCTGCCATGATCCTGCAGGTGTTCTACAACTACTGCGTCTCCAAGATCGACCGCATCACGGCGGACATGGAGGAGGCCTCGGTGGAACTGATCGACAGCCTCGCGCTCCTCAACATGGGGCGGCCGGTCGCTCTGGGCTCCCGCACCACGGGCACCCTCCCGGACTCGGCTCCGCAGATCGGTTCCGGCGACGACGCCTCCTAAACGAACGGGCACGATCTCCGCCTCGGCCGATTGACGGACCGAGGCGGTCCGACTTCCCGCTTCGTTTCTCGACCCGCCTCTCCCATGCTCGATTTCCTCGTCGTCTATCTCCCTGGGCTGCTCATCGTCGGTGGCCTCATCATGATGATCGGCTTCGGCGCGAAGAACGCCTCGGCGCGTCTCCGCGGCCAGGGCTCGCTCGCCATCGCGGCGTTCGCCCTGCCGCTCGTCGTCTTCGGCGCCGCCTACTTGGTCAACGCGGGCGATGACTCCGCTCTCGCCATCGCGTCCATCGTGACGGCTGTCGTCCTGATTCTGTCCGGCCTCGCGGCGCTCGTCGTCGCGGGTGTGCGCGGACTCGTGAAGTAACCCGGCACTGCGCCTGCTCCCATGCCGCTCCTCAATCGCAGAACGACTCGCGACGTCGAGATCCCGACGGCCTCCATGGCCGACATCGCGTTCCTGCTGCTGATCTTCTTCCTGCTCGTCACGACGATCAACACCGAGAAGGGGATCTACATGCAGCTTCCGCCCAAGCTCGACGAGACCGTCGAGCCGCCGGAGATCAAGGACCGCAACCTCCTCGTCATCCTCGTCAGCAACGACGGCAACGTGCTTGTGGAAGGCGAGTTCATGCGCCTGGAAAACATCCGCGAGGAGGTCGTCCGCCACATCACGAACGACGGCTCGGATCCGGGCTACTCCGAGAACCCGGAGAAGGCCGTCGTCTCGTTCAAGACCGAACGAGCGCTTCCCTACGAGCGCTACGTCGAGGTCTTGGACGAGATCAAGGGCGCGTACGTGGACACCTGGAATGACTACGCGCGCAGCGAGTTTGGCGTCCGGGACTACCCTACGTACCAGGCCAGTCTGCCGGACGACGATCCCAACACGCCGGAGGACGAGGGCGAGGACCTCGTCAAGGACCGGTTCCCGCTGAAGCTCTCGCTCGCAGAGCCCGATCCGGGCTGATCCCGGTCCCAGCCTCTCCGCCTCGGCGCGGGAGAGCCTGCGTGACGTGATCGTGCCCGATTGAATCCCCACCCCGTATGTCTGCCCACTTCAAGAAGAAGAGCAAAGCCAAGCAGGAGATCCCGACGGCCTCGTTGCCGGACATCATCTTCATGCTCTTGATCTTCTTCATGGTGACCACGGTCCTCCGCGAGACCGAGTTGCTCGTCATCACGCGCCTGCCCCAGGCATCGGCGGTCGAGAAGATTGACCAGAAGCGTCTGATCCAGTACATCTACGTCGGCGAGGACAAGGAGTCTGGCGAGGACGCGGTGCAGATCAACGACGCACTCATCAACGACCTGCCGGACATCCGCGACGCGATGTACCGCCGGTTGCTAGATGAGCCCCGTACCATCGTTTCGCTTAACGTGGACCGAGACATCGAGACGGGGATGCTCTACGACGTGCAGCAGGAACTCCGCGAGGCTGACGCGCTCCGTGTCAACTACTCGACCGCCTCCGAGGCCCCGCAGTAGCGCCCACCCGCACGCCACCCTCTAGGGGCGGTCTCCTCGCGAGGCCGCCCCTTTCGTTTCCCACCTCCCGCCTCGGTACCGAGGCGGAGCGACCCGTGAGCCAGGAGCCGGACAAAATCGAGACGGTTACGACCATCGACGTGCCGCCCGGGCAGGCGGGGGGTGTCCGCCTCGATGTCTACCTCGCGAGCAAACTACCGAACACGACTCGCGCGAAGGTGCAGCGCGGCATCAAGGAGGGACGCGTGGATGTAAATGAGGTGACCATCCGGCGCCCGTCGGCTGGCGTTCAGCCGAACGACCGGATCGTCTGCCGCCTCCTCAAACCGCCGCCGATAGAGATCGAGCCGGAGGCGATCCCGCTGGACATCGTCTTTGAGGACGAGACGTTGATCGTACTCGACAAGACGCCCGGGATGGTGGTGCATCCGGCGTTCGGGCATCGCACGGGGACGCTCATCCATGCGCTCCTGTACCACGTGGGTGCAGGACCCCTAGCGGCGGAGACGGTGGAGGACGAAGAGGACGACGATGTCGGTCTCGCGACCGCCTCGGCCGGTGCACGGTTCGACGGTGATCCCACGATCCGCCCCGGGCTGGTGCACCGGCTGGACAAGGACACGTCCGGTCTGATGGTCGTCGCGAAGACAGACGCGGCTCTGGCCCACCTCGGGCATCAGTTTGCCGCCCGCACGATCCGGCGCGAGTACGTGGCACTCGTGTGGGGGGGGCCAGATCCACGCGAGGGGCGAGTGGAGACATGGCTGGCGCGGGATCCGAGAAACCGAAAGCGGATGGCCGTCCGCCCCGAAGGCGAGGGCAAATGGGCCGCGACGAACTACGCCGTGGAGGAAGACCTCGGTCACCTCGCCGTGGTTCGGTTTCGGTTGGAGACCGGCCGGACGCACCAGATCCGTGTGCACGCTAAGCATCTCGGGCATCCGGTGTTCTCCGACCGAAACAGAACCACGGCGAGGTGACCGAGGTCTTCCTCCACGGCGTAGTTCGTCGCGGCCCATTTGCCCTCGCCTTCGGGGCGGACG
>JBCCPW010000194.1:0-6861 GCA_039024735.1 Bacteroidota bacterium | reverse complement strand
CCGTCCGAGCCTCCGGGGCCGGGCGCTGAGCGGCGTCCTCTGGATGTCGGCGGACCGGGTGTTGCTGTTCACCGTGATGGCCGTGGTGACGGCGGTCCTCGCGCGGTTGCTTCCGCCGGAGGACTTCGGCGTGGTGGGGGCGGCGCTGGTGGTGGTGGAGATCGCTCTGCAACTCGTGGGAGCAGCGGTGACGCCCGCGCTCGTGCAACGGGCCGAGGTCTCACGAGGGGTTCTCGCGACGGCGTTCTGGCTCAGCGTCTCGCTGAGTGCCACGCTCTACGTGATCGTCTGGTGGGGGACGCCATGGGTCGCGGCCTTCTTCGACATGCCCGCGCTGCTGACGGTCCTGCCGGTCCTCGCGTTGCTGTTTCTCTTCGACGGGCTGAGCGCGGTCGCGCAGGCGAGGCAGCAGCGGGCGCTGGCGTTCCGTGAGGTGGTGGTGATCCGGGCAGCAGCAGACGTGATGGGGCTCGGCGTGGTCAGCATCGGGATGGCATTGGCGGGGTACGGCGTCTGGGCGTTGGTGGGCGGGCGGCTGGCGCAGAGCGTGCTGCGGGCCGTGGGCTTCCTCGCGCGGTTCCCGCATCCGGTCCGAGGCGCGGACACACGCCACCTCGGTGAGATCGTGCGGTTCGGAGGTGGAACGACGCTCCAGGGGCTCTTGAACAGCCTCGCGCGGCAGGGAGACGCCGCCATCGTGGGGCGGATGCTGGGTGCGAACGCGCTGGGGCTCTACAACCGGGCGTACCGGATGATGGCGCTCCCGGCGGGCTTCCTCGCGGAGTCCTTCAACGGGGTCCTGTTCCCGGTGATGTCTCAGGCGCAGGACCGTCCGGAATCGCTGCGGAACGCGCTGTACCGCACGACCGGTCTCCTCGCGCTTGTCCTGTTTCCCCTCGCGGCGACGGTCGGCGTGCTCGCGCCCGAGGTGGTCCTGGTCGTACTCGGGCCGAACTGGGGCGGGGCGGTGGCGCCGCTCCAGGTGCTCGCAGCAGGCATGTTCTTCCGCGCGGGCTACAAGGCGAGCATGACCATCCTGAAGGCTCGGGGGCGGGTCTACCTCGCGGCGGGGCTTCAGGGCGTGTACGCCGTGGTGGTGGTGGTGGGCGCGCTCGTGGGGGCTCAGTACGGACTCGTGGGCGTGTCGGCCGGGGCAGTGACAGCCGTGGTGGTCTTCTTCGCGATCGGGGCCGTCGCGGCACTTCACGAGACGGGCGGACGCGTGAGCGAGTTCGTGCGGGCGCTTCTGCCGGGCGCCTCGGTCGGGGCGGTGTGCGGGGGGCTGGCCGCGCTGGCGGCGATCCCATTGCGCGAGGCTGCGCTCTCGTCGGGCGCGGTGCTGTTCGCGGGCGGGGCCGCCTCGGGGGCGGTGTGGCTGCTCGCGTTGTCAGTGGCGCCGAGCCTGCTCGGGCAGCACGGCCGGTGGCTCCGGCAGATGGTGACGCTCGCACTCGGCCGCGCCGGGGACCTCGCGAAGGGAGGGGAGTGAGGTCTGGATGAGGACGACGGACGGCTGACCACGGACGACAGACAAAAGCCGCCACCGATGGCGGTCTCTGTGGTGGATGGTGCCGCCTCCGCCTCGGTGCTCTTGGGCATCGGCGGCGCGTGCAGAGCCTCCGTCGTTCGCGACGCTTGTTCGGCGTTTGTCGCCTGAGTCGTCCGCCTCGGTACCGAGGCGGAGAGAGGCCGCGCCTACGTGTCGTGGCCCCGTAGCTTCGGCGCTCGCGACGCCTGCACCGTGCCTGTCCCACCTCCCGACCGTCCGCCGCGCCCCGTTGAGGACGACCTCGCGCTGTCGCAGGTGAAGGGCCGGGCGGTCCGGGCGACCGGCGCGCTGATGGGGCGGCAGGTCGTGGTGCGCGGGGTCAACCTCGTGGGCTTCGTCGTCCTCGCGAGGATCCTGGATCCGGCCACGTTCGGGCTCTTCGCGGTGGTTCGGTTCGTGGTCTACTTCCTCCAGCGGTTCAGCGACTTCGGCCTCTCGGCCACTCTCCTCCGCAAGCCCGACGCCGTCACCGAGGCGGAACTGCGGACGGTGTTCACGATCCAGCAGAGCATCGTCCTGGTGTCGTGCGTGCTGCTGTGGTTCGGGACGGATCTGGTGGTGGGGATCTACCCGAAGCTGGGTCCCGAGCATGTCTGGCTGATCCGGGTTCTGGGCATCAGCCTCGTCCTGGCGTCGCTGCGGACGATGCCGACCGTGCTCATTCAGCGCGCCCTCCGGCACGACAAGCTGGCCGTCGTGGACGTGGCGCAGGTGCTCGTGTACTACGGCGTGACGATCGGCCTCGCGCTGATGGGCTGGGAGATCTGGGCGCTCATCTGGGGCACGCTCGCGCGAGGGGTCGTCGGGACGGTGTGGGTGATGGCGATCGCGTGGTGGCGCCCCCGCCTCGGGTTCGACCGCGGGGCGGCCCGCGAGGTGCTGCGGTTCGGCGTGCCGGTGCAGTTGGCCTCGCTGTCCGGTCTCGCGAGCGAGTCCGTGGTGCCGCTGTTGGTCTTCTCGATGTTCGGGAGCGCGGCGGTCGGGTTCGTGACGTGGGCGCGGTCGCTTCTGGCGAGCGCGGTCGGGCAGCCGCTCATCCTGATGGGGAAGGTGCAGATGCGGGTCTTCGGGCGCATTCAGGGGGACCGCGAGCGGCTGCGACGGGCCGTGGAGCGAAACCTTTCGTTGGGGGCGCTGCTGGCGTTCTTCACCGCGACGCTCCTCGTGGCGCAGGGGGAGGTCTTTGTCGAGGCCGTCGTGGGGGAGAAGTGGCGCGAGGCGCTGCCGTTGCTCTACTGCCTCGCGCCTGCGTTCCTGCTTCGCGTGGTGGGCAACCCGTACCAGCAGGCGCTCAAGGCCCTCGGCGAAGGCACCACCGTCTTCGTCAACGCGACGATCATGTTCGTGGGGCAGGCGGCGGGCCTCTGGCTCCTCGCGAGCCGCACGACGGGCCCCTTCTGGGACACCCTCCTCGGGGATCCCATCGGGCTGCTTGCCTACGCCATCGCGACGGTCGTGGCGCAGGCGGCCGTGGTGGCACACGCCGCGCACCGGTTGCACCGGACCATCCGCCCGCGCTGGGCAGCGCCGCTCGTGGCGCCGCTCGTGGCGGCCGTCGCGAGCGGAGGCGCGATGTGGGGTCTCCTCCGCCTCGCGCCCACTGTCTGGATGATGGTTTTCGCCGGGATCGTCGGGTTCGCGGTGTATGTGGCCGTGCTCGGGCTGCTCGCGGGCCAGCGCGTTAGCCGGGACGTGGCCGACGTGCTCGGCGCGATGGGCCAGACGAACCCTCGCGTGCGCCGCGTGGCGGCCCTCGCAGAAGCCACGCTCGCAGGGCTCCAGATCCGTCGCCGCGATTCCTCCCAACAGCCCGCCGAGGCGAGCCCGTGACCCGTCCGTTCGTCTACATCGCCGGAGGGATCCGCACGGGCTCGACGCTGCTTTCCGAGGCGCTCTCGGCACCCGAGACCGCTCTGATCCTTCGCGAGCCCCGCCTCGGTGCCAACCGGATCGTGCTGCGCGAGGGCGACCGGGACGAGTTGTCCCGCCTCGGCATCGAGGCGGACCGGGTGCTCACCGCGCCGCGCCGTCGCCTCCGCGTGCTCCGCGCGATGGGGAAGGGTGGGCACCCCAGCGGCGGTGCGGGGCGCGGGCGCCTCTCCGGGTACGCCGCCCGTGCCTTTCGCGACCGGATCGTGCGCCCGCTCTCGGGGCGCGTGCTGCAGGTCGGGATCAAGGAGGTGCGGCACGACGGGTGGGAGCACGTCGTCGCGGCGTTCCCCGGGCTGGCGTGCGTCGCCATCGCGCGGGACCCTCGTGACGTGTTTCTCTCACACCGAGCCCGCGTCATCCGCCGCGCCAACACGCCGCCGACCCCCGCCGACTTCGCCGCCGAGTTCAACCGGCAGTTCGAGTTGCAGCGAGCCCTCATCCGGGCGACGGGCGCGCTCCGCGTCCGGTACGAAGACCTCTGCACGGTCCCCGCCGTGCTCGGTCGCGTTCGGGCGCACGTCGAGAGCCCCGTGACGGGCACCGGGAGTGTGGGCGCCTTCCTCGCCACCCAGCCGATGCGCCGCACCGAGGCGGAGCGCCACGGCGGCACCATCACCGACCAGCGCGTGGCCCGGTGGACGCGCGAGCCGGACGCCATGGCGCGGCGAGCCGCCTCGGACGTGTTCGACCGCCTCGGCGCATATGCGGCCTTCTGGGGGTACCATGCGGACGGCCGCGCACCCCTCGCCCCATGATCTCGTCTCCGGGCAACACCTCACGCCTCCCCTCCACTGGGGGTGGTGCCCCGCTCGGGTCGGGGCCTCGCTTGGCGTCCCTAAGAGGGGCCGCGCACGTCCTCCCAGACTTTCTGCTCGTGGGCGTCCAGAAGGGCGGAACCACGTCCCTGTACCACGCCCTCGCGCAGCACCCCGACGTGCGGGGCGTCGGCGCGAAGGAGGTGTTCTACTTCGACCGGCAGTTCGGGCGCGGCGAGCGCTGGTACCGGTGCTGGTTCCCCACGCACGGCGCGATGGCGCGGGCCCGCACTCAGGCACCCGAGGGCGTCGCGCTGACGGGCGAGGCGAGCACGACGTACTTCGATCATCCGTCGGTTCCAGCGCGTGTGGCGGCACTCGTGCCCGAGGCGAAGATCCTCGTCGTCCTGCGCGACCCGGCCGAGCGGGCGCTCTCGCACTACTTCCACAACCGCCGCAAGGGCCGCGAGCCACTGGGGCCGCTGGAGGCGTTCCGCGCCGGGTCCCGCCGCCTCGGTGGCGAAGTGGAGCGGGTCCTCGCCGACCCGGCGGCCGACTCCGAGGCGCTCGCGCACTTCGGCTACCTCCGGCGCGGGCACTACGCGGAGCACCTCGCACGATGGGCCGAGCACGTCCCGCCGGAGCGGACCCTCGTGCTCCGCAGCGACGACCTGTTCGCACGTCCCGCCGACACCCTCGCGCGAGCCATCGCCTTCCTCGGCCTCGCACCGTGGACCCCCGACGCGTTCACCGTGCGCAACACCGGCACCAACCGCCGCGACGTGGCGCCGGAGGTCCGGGCGTTCCTCGCGGAGTACTTCGCGCCCCACACCGCCCGCCTCGGGGAATGGCTCGGGGCGGAGGTCGGCTGGCGATGACCCTGGAGCCGAGTCACACGCTGGCGCTCGACGCCGAGACGTGGTCCACGCCTGCGCTCGCGCCGGATCGGATCGTCGCGGCGGACCGGAGCGGGCGGGTCCGCGCCTGGGATGCGGAGGGCTCGGTGGTGTGGGAGGTCCGCCTCGGGGCGGAGATCACGGCCTCGCCGACGCTGGCGAGCCTGTTGCCTTCCGCCTCGGTGGACACGCGAGCGCCCCTGTCGTTGCCTGGCCTCGCCGATCCTTCCGGCGCTCCCACCGAGGCGGGCGACGCGACCGCGGACGTGCCGCTGGAGCCCTCGCCGTCCCTCGTCCTTCTCGGTGACCACGACGGCACGTTCGTCGCGCTGGACCTGGAGACCGGCGCGAGGCGGTGGGCGCGCGCCCTCGGCGCGAAGATCCGCGCGACGGCCGCCGTCGCGGAGATCCAGGGCATCCCGGACATCTGGCTCCCGGTCTACGGCCCCCGGCTCGTTCGCCTCGCGATGACCGGCCGCGTCGTCTACGACCGGCCCTTGCCGAAGAACGCCATCTACCACCGAGGCCGCCCGGCAGGCGCCGTCTCCTCGCCCCTCGTGGCCGACATCGACGGCGACGGCCGCACTGAGGTGGTCTTCGGCGTTCGCGCCCAACGCGTCTACTGCTGCGACGCGCTGAGCGGCGAGATCCGCTGGTTCACGCCACTCCGCTACGACCCCGATTCGTCGCCGACCCTCGCCGAGATCGACGGCCAGACCGTCGTCCTCGTCGGCGGGGGCGAGCACACGGGCGGGACGGGAGACAACGTACTCCTGGCTCTCCATCCACGCGACGGTCGCATCCAATGGACCCTCCCGGCGGGAGGCGGCGTGGACGGTGCCGCGACGGTCGCCGAGGTGGAGGGCATTCCCACGGCATTCTTTTGCTCGCTCGCCTCGGCGTCGGTCATCGCCGGGCGCACGGACGAATCCTGGCGACAGCCCTTTGGCCCCACCGACGACTGTATCCACGATCCCATCTGCCGCCCGCCGGGCCAGCCGTACTTCACCGGCCGGGCCATCTGCCGCTCCTACGCGACGCCCCTCGTCGCGGACATGGACGGCGATGGGGCTCCCGAGGTGGTCGCAGGCTCCATGAACGGCACGCTGCTCGTGATGGACGCCGCGACCGGCGAGGTCCGATCCCGCCTCGGTACGGGGGGCGCCATCCGAGGCAACGCCGTCCTGGCGGATATCGACGGATCGGGCCGGTGCACGATGGCCGTGCCCAGCGGCGACCGTGTGTGGATCTTCCCCACCGACGCTCCGCCCTCGAACGCGTGGCCGCAGTTCAAGGGAGAGCCCTCCCATCTCGGATGTCGCGAGCCTCGTGCCGTGGCGCCCAGCCTCGGGCCGTCGCCGCGACTCGTCCGGGCACGCCTCGCGTGGCACTCGTCCGTGCGCGATGCGGCCCGGTTCACGGCCTTTCAGGTCGAGCGCCGGATTCTCAACCCCCTCGGTGTCCGCATCGCAGACCATTACTACTAGGTCGCTCGCTCCATGTCCCTCGCAGACCGGCACCCACTCTCCCGCGTCATCCCCGCGAAGGCGGGGATCCATGCGGTGGTGGGGCAATCGGTCCTGTCGTCCGGTTGTTGGTCGGATGGTGCCGCCGTGCGAGCAGCCGTCTCCATGCTTCCCCCCGGCTGGGCATGGATTCCCGCCTGCGCGGGAAAGACATCGGGTGGTTGGATGGTAGCGATGACCGTTGCTCTATGACCGAGGTCCTT
>JBCCPW010000193.1:0-6866 GCA_039024735.1 Bacteroidota bacterium | reverse complement strand
GTCCTCCGGCTCGATCCGCAGGACGCGCGCTTCGTCGTCTCCGTCCAGGGCCGCAGCACCGCCACCGAGGCGGGCGAGGCGTTCGCGCTGGCCCTTGGGTCTCCGGCGCCGAACCCCTCACGCGGGACGGTCACGGTGCCGTTCGTGCTGGACGCGCCGCGCGCTGTCCGTCTGTCCGTCATCGATGCGCTCGGGCGCGAGTTGGTGGTGATCGCGGACGGGGCGTTCGTCTCCGGGCCGCACGAGGCCACAGTGGACGCCTCGGCGCTGGCGCCGGGGGTCTACACGGTTCGGCTGCAGGCGGGGACGGAGATGCGGAGCCGCCGCGTCACGGTCGTGCGCTGAGACCTAGTCCGCCTCGGTGGGCTCTCGGCACCACCGAGGCGGGTCACTCACGGACGACGCCTGCGGCTCGCGGGCAGAGGCTGCGGCTCATGGATGCGCGGTGGGATCTCGCGTGATCCCTCCCGATCCTGGGGGCACACTCTCCGCCCCCACCATGCTGGCTCTCCTGCTCCTTCTGCTCACCACCGGCCTCTCCACCGAGTGCGAGTCGCGCCCGGTCTCCGGTCCCGCCTCGGTCTGCGAGGTCCGCACCTTCACCCTGGGCGCTCGCGACGCGCTCACCGTCCGCAACCCCGTCAGCGGGTCCATCCGCATTGAGGCGTGGGACCGAGGCGACATCGGCGTGCGCGCCGAGGTTCGGGCGTACGAGACCAACGGCCAGCCCGCCGAGCGCTTCCTTCGCGCCACCACCATCGAGACCGAGGGCACCCTCCAGGCAGTGCGCGGCGAGGGCGGATGGGTGGAGACCCAGTTCGTCCTCTTCGTCCCGCGCGACATTGACCTTGACCTGAGCACCAACAACGGCGCGATCACCGTCTCCGGCGTGACGGGTACCCTCCACATCGACACCAACAACGGGAGCGTCCGGCTGACGGACATCGGCGGTACCGTTGATGCGAGAAGCAACAACGGCGACGTGCTCGTGGACCTCGGCGGCGCCACCTGGAGCGGTGACGGGCTCCGCGCCTTCGCGAACAACGGCGCGCTCACGCTCCGCGTCCCCGAGAGCTACGATGCCATCGTGGAAGCGGAGGTCCGGTGGGGCTACATCAACGAGCCGGACGCGCTGAGCCCCGCCGCCGAGACGAAGCGGGTCTACTTCGGCGCCGGAGGTCCGACGCTCCGAGTGTCGGCCAACTCGGGCTCCGTGCAGATCGAGCGCGGATGACCCACGGCCGCCCTATCCGACCGCTGCTCCTGACCTGTTGATCTCCATGCGTTCGCTCGTCCTCGCGCTCATCGCCGGTTTCCTCGCGCCCGTCAGCGCTCAAGACCTCACGCCCCGCGTCGCCACCGAGGCGGGGACCGTCGCCTACGTCGGCGGGAAGTGGTACGACGGCACCGGCTTCGCCCCGCGCGACACCACCTGGGCCGTGGACGGCGTGTTCGCCGCCGAGGCCCCGCCCGACCGCCTCGGTGCGCGCGTGGTGGACCTCGGCACGCGGTACATCGTGCCGCCCTTCGGCGACGCGCACACGCACCAGCTCTCCGATCCGTGGAGCGTGCGCATCGCGGAGCAGTACGTCCGCGAGGGCATCCTCTACGCCCTCGTGCTGACCAACCCGTCCGACACCGGCAACGCCGCGCGCGCGCAGTTCACCAGCCCCGGCACGATGGACGTGGCCTACGCCCACGGCGGCCTGACCGCCACCGAGAGCCATCCGCACCGCGTCTACGAGGGCATCGCGCTGGAGGCGTGGACGCCGCAGGAGCAGCGCGAACGGCGTGACGAGATCCGCGCCTCGCGCCTGGAGGAGAACAACGCCTACTTCTTCTTGGACTCCCTCGCGGACCTGAGCGCCAAGTGGGACGCCTACCTCGCGACGAACCCGGACCACGCCAAGCTCTACGTCCTCGGCGTGACCGACCCGGACGCGAAGCCGACCGACCGGCGCGGCCTCTCCGCCGAGGTCTTCCGCGCGACCGTCCATCGCGCCACCGAGGCGGGGCTGCCCACGTGGGCACACGTCGAGACCGGGCTTGATGCGAAGCTGGCGGCAGAGTCGGGCACGAGCGGTCTGGCGCATCTGCCCGGCTACTCCTTCGCGCGAGCCCCCTCCCGCTACCATCTCTCCGACGAGACCGTGCGGCTCATGGGCGAGCGCCGGATGTGGGTCACCCCCACCGTCTCCATCACGCCTCGGTACACCCGCGACCGTCCGGCCCGGCTCGTTCTCGCGCGGGACCACCAGCGGCGCACACTCCGCCGCCTTCACGACGCGGGCGCGCGAATCGTCATCGGGACGGACGCGTGGGGCGCCACGTCCAAGCCCGAGGCGGACTACATGGTGGACGCACGGTTCTTCTCCCCCGCCGAAATGCTGGACCTCTGGGCCGTCCAGACGCCACAGGCGGTCTTCCCGGACCGCGCCATCGGCCACCTCGCGCCCGGCTTCGAGGCCAGCCTCCTCGCGCTCGACTGCGATCCGACCACCGACTGGACATGCACGGAGCAGATCGCGCACGTCGAGAAGCAGGGCCTCCGCCTCGGTGGCACGATCGAGGAGAGCCGCCTCGGCACCGAGGCGGACGCGATTGCGGAGACCGTTCGCCTCTGGCAGGCGCTCGACGTGCCGACGTTCACGGCCGCTCCCACCGAGGCGGACGACCCGTTGCGTCGCGGCCTCAAGGCGTACGTGAACGCCGACCTCGCCTCGGCCGAGCGGCACATGACCGATGCGCTGGCCGTCGCGCCGGACTCGCTCCGCCCCGCCATCCACCGGCATCTCGCGGAGGTCGCCGCCGCGCGCTTCGACTGGGACGCCGCGCTGGACTACCGTCGAGCCTCTGGCGAGGACACGAGCGGCCGCACCGTGGAAGGCTGGGCGCGATTCCCAGCCGCGCGATTCCGCCTGGATGCCCCGGAGGCAACCGTCCCGTTCGACGGCCTCCGCGTGCCCGCGACGGTCAACACCGAGGCGGTCCGCGCCATCGTGGACACCGGCGCGCCCAGCACCGGCATCCCACGCGCCCTCGCCGAGCGCCTCGGTCTCCGCGTGGATTCCACCGCCGGAGGCGTGAGCGTCATCCCATCCATGAATCTGCGCTACAACACCTACGCCGTCCTGATCGACAGCGTCCAGGTCGGCGAGGCCACATTCTACAACGTCCCCGCAACGGTCAACTGGACCGAGCCCGACCCGGACGCGCCCGAGGTCTCGGATGAGCCCGAGGAGATCTTCCTCGGCGCCGACGTGCTCCGCCGCTTCGCCGCCGGGCTCCGCTACGACTACGCCGCGAGCACCTTCTCCATCCTCCGCGAGATGCCCGCAACGGACGAGCCGCCCACCTTCCTCATCGACCGTAGCTCCGCCCCGACGGTCCGCGTGGGGGTTGCCGGGCGGCCCGCCACCGCGATCATCGATACGGGCAACCAGGCCGATGTGTACCTCGCGACGGGCGCGTTCGAGGTGCCGCCGGAGACCTTCTCGCGCACCGCCTCGGGGACACTCTCGAACGGGTTCGAGTGGAGCTACGACCTCTACGACCTCCCGCTCGCCATCCCCGGACACCCGCCGCTCACGCGCGAGGCCTACGAGGGCAGCTACATCTTCTCCGCCGACGATGCCGTGACGGTCATCCTCGGGAGAACCGTCTGGAATGACGGCGCGCTGACGGTCGATTTCGTCAACCGGCAGGTGCAATACGAACCCGCCCGCCTCGGTACCGAGGCGGAGGAGACCGGGACTGACGACCGCTAGCTTTCCTGCATGATGGCTCTCGCCTCCCCCTCTCCCCGGCTCACCGCCCGAGGCGTCGCGCTCGTCGCCGGTGCCTACCTCGTGCTGGCAGTCTTCTACACCGCCACCATCGAGTGGGGCCACGTCGGCGACGGGGTGGCCGCCTACCTCGGCGCCGTGGCGGATCTGCTGCCGCGCTCTCTGCTGGACTATGGCCTGAAGGGCCTGTTCACGCTGCCCGTCTGGTGGCTCGTGGTGCGAGGACTGCACGGGCGCCCGGCGCTTCAGTTCGCAGCGCACGCGGTCCTCCTGCCGCTCTGGGTGTGGGCCTGGTTCGCGTCGTACTACTCGCTCATTCCCGCCCTCGGATATGTGACGCTGGAGGGTACCGAGCGCGTCTGGGATGTCTACATCCCGGCGCTCGTCTACCTGGCGCAGTTCGGCGCCATCCACGCCGCGCAGTTCGTTGCCGAGGTCAAGCAGCGCGCCGAGGCGGAACGGGAGATCCTGGACGGCGCCCGCCGCGCGGAACTCTCCGCCCTCAAAGCGCAGCTCAACCCGCACTTCCTCTTCAACACGCTCAACTCCATCTCGGCCAGCGTCCCGCCCGAGCAGGAGCACACGCGCGGCCTCGTCTCGCGGCTGGCCCACCTCATGCGCTACGCCCTCGATGCCTCCCGCCGCGACCTCGTGCTGCTGGACGAGGAGTTGCGCTTCACCGAGGCGTACCTCGCGCTGGAGGCGGAGCGCCTCGGGGATCGGCTCGCGGTGGAGTGGGACGTGGACGCCGACGCCCGCAGCGTGCCGGTCCCGCCGATGCTCGTGCAGCCGCTCGTGGAGAACGCAGTCCGGCACGGCCTCGCGCCGAGCGTGAGCGGTGGCACCGTGGCCGTCCGCGCGAGGCTGCGCGGAGACACCCTCGCCGTCGAGGTGCGGGACACCGGCCTCGGCCTCGCAGCCAACGTGACGCCAGACGAGGCGTTGACCCGGGGCGTCGGGTTGGGGACCACAGACGCCCGGCTTCGCGCGATGGGCGAGTCCGGCGTGGAGGTGGACGCCACCCCAGGCGAGCCCGGCTTCGCGGTCCGCTTCACGCTGGAGATCGAGGCGCGCGAGGCGAGAGCCCCCGCCTCGGTGCCCCCACGGGAAACGCCACAGCCCGCCTGAGATGTCTCTCCTCGCAACCGTAAAGGGCCGAGAGCCATACGGCGCCACCGGGTGTCCTCGTGGTGTGATCGCATCCACTTGCGATCGGTGGTCAGACCCTAGCACCTCGGTCCGCCGTCTGCGGTCCGTGGTCCGTCGTCCCCAGTGATGCGCGCCGTCATCGCCGACGACGAGGCCCCCGCCCGCCGCATCGTCCGCCAGTACCTCGACGACTTCCCCGAGGTGAAGATCGTCGCCGAGGCGACCAACGGGATCGAGGCCGAGGCGGCCGTCCGCGAGCACCTCCCCGGGCTGCTGTTCCTGGACGTGCAGATGCCCGGCCGGACCGGCTTCGAGGTCGTGGACGCCCTCCGCGCCGCGCCCCCTCGAGCCCTCCCCCGCATCGTCTTCTCGACGGCCTACGACCAGTACGCCGTGCGCGCCTTCGAGGTGGCCGCGGTGGACTACCTCCTCAAACCGTACGACCGCGCCCGCTTCGCCGAGGCGGTCCAGCGCGCCCTCGCGCCTGCGGAGCCCCGGGCCGATCTCGATGCCTTCGCGGCCCTCCTGGATGAGCGTCAGCCCCGCCGCTACCCCGAGCGCCTTCTCGTGCGCGACGGCGCGAGCGTCGTCCCCGTCGAGACGGCCGAGATCGTCTGGGCCGAGGCGGCAGGCGATTACACGACGCTCCACGCGACGGGCGGCCGGGCGTTCCTCGTCGGCCAGCGCCTCGGTGAACTCGTGGACCGCCTCGATCCCGAGCGCTTCCTGCGCGTCCATCGCTCAGCGGTCGTCGCGCTGACGGCGCTGCGGGGACTGGACCCCGACGGCTCCGGCGGCTACCACGCCACGCTCGTGGACGGGACCGCTCTCCGCGTCTCACGCTCATACGCCCCGGCCCTCCGCGACCGGCTGGTGTGAGGGGGATGACTCACCCGGGCCCTCCCGCCTCGGTGAGTCCCGGGACCGAGGCGGACCTCCACCCTATCCGCCGTGCAGATCCCCGTAGAGCGTGTGGGTGCGGATCTTCCGGGCCACGTCCAGCGCGCGCGTCTCGCGTGTGGCGGGACGCTTGGCCCGCGACACGTGGAGCGCGAGGCCCCTGCGCTGCCCGACGGTGAACGTCTCCCACCGGCCCTTCGCCTCGGGATCGGCGTCCAGCGCCGCCGCGAGTTCCGCTGGCACGTCGATGTGATCCGGGTGGGGATCCGGCATCACGACGACCTCGACGGTCTCCCCGAGTGCCGCGCCGATCTCGCGCACCACGTCGCGCCCGAGGAGAAACTGGAACGCCCCGTTGCCGATGCCGTGGAGCGCCCGCCGGAACGGCACCCCGTTGAGCGTGCCGACCGCGCGGCGCGTGCCCGCCTCGCGGAGCGCGAGGGCCACCTCGTCCGGGACGGGGAGGTAGTGCATCTTCATCCCGTCGGTGTGACGCAGGACGGGAGCGGCGTATGCGAAGGCATCGGAGAGGTCCACAGGCGGCGCGGCGAGTCTGCCCGAACCTAGCCCGGACCTGTGGATCCCCGCGCGCGTCCACCCCTTCCGCCTCGGTACCAAGGCGGGATGCTCCAGCCCACCCGATGCCAGTCGCCCTCCACCCCGCTACTTCTGAAGACGCTCCCGTGCTGGAGCGACTGCTGGAGCTTCACCAGCACGATCTCTCCACCTTCACCCCGGCCGTTCTCGACGAAGCCGGGCGCTTCGGCTATCCCTACCTCGGCCTCTACTGGACCGAGGCGGACCGGCACGCGTTGCTAATCCGCGCCGACGGTCACCTCGCGGGCTTCGCACTCGTCAACACGCACACCCTCCTGGACGGCTCCGACCGCTCGCTGGCTGAGTTCTTCGTCGCGCGACCGTTCCGGCGAACAGGGGTGGGGCGCGAGGCCGCCTCGGCGGTGTGCCGTCGGTTTCCCGGACGGTGGGAGATCCGCGTGCAGGAGGCTAACGCACCGGCCCACGCGTTCTGGC
>JBCCPW010000192.1:0-6905 GCA_039024735.1 Bacteroidota bacterium | reverse complement strand
GGACGAGGCGGTCCAGGCGGCCGTCACCGAGGTGGACCGCGAGTTGCTGGAGATGGAGAAGCGCGGCGCCCGCTTCCTCCACGACACCATCCGCATCTCGAAGATCGGTCTGCTGCGCGACCGAGCGGCGTTTCAGGACGAGTTTGCCCGGCAGGTCGTTCGGGACGCCGAGGCGGGCATCGAGACGCGCATCGGCACCACGGCGGACGTGCTCCTCCGCCACGCGCACGATCTCTGGCGCGAGGTCTACAACCGGCTGTCCGACCTCCGCCAGCGCGGCGACGACTCCCCGGTGGACACCTTCGTCCACGACCGCGACGCCATCCTGCGCGACGCCGTCCGCGAGACCCGCCGCACGCTGGACACCGTGGACCTGGACGAGGAGGTGCGGCGGATCCTCGAAAACGCTCGCTCGGCGCTCACACTCGGGGGCGCGACCGCCGCAGGCATCGGCGCGCTGGCCGTCGCGCTGATCGCCATGACGGCGTTCGACATCACGGGCGGCCTCCTCGCGGGAGGTGCCGCCGCCACGCTCGGCTTCGTCATCCTGCCGATGCAGCGCCGCCGGGCCGTCAAGGACTTCACGGAGCGGGTGGCGAGCCTACGCGAGGAGATCGCGCGCGTCCTCACGACCGAACTGGGCGAAGAGGCGGACAAAGCCGTGAATCGCGTGTGCTCGCTCGTGGAGCCGCTCGAAGCGCTCGTCCGGGAGCAGCGCGAGGCGGCGGCGGCAGACCGCGCCGAGTCCGACCGCCTCGGTGCCGAGGTGGACGCCCTTCGCACGGAGGTCCGCCAGCGGTACGGCACCGCCGAGGGCATGGGGTGACGCGGCCCGCCTCGGTGGGGCTGGGAGGTGAACGCCTGGCACCGAGGCGAGAGGAACTCGGTACCGAGGCGGGTCAGAACGGCACCTTCACGCCGAACGTCGTGAGCTCCCGCCGCCACGCGGCCACGACTGGGGCGCCGTCCGCGTCCAGCGCGATCTCCCCGTCCTGAAGGAAGAACGGCGGGACGGTGTCCCAGACGCGGACGTGGCGCCCCTCCAACTCCACGCCCCCGACCTCCGTCGAGAAGCTGAGGGCGAGTTCGCTCCGAACATCTCCCGGAACGGGGAAGTCACGCTCGATCTGGTCGCGAAAGGTCTCCGGCTCCGCGAAGCCGCTCAGCGCGACGTTGACGTACCAGTCGGCTCGGGCGGTGATGCCGTCGATGGGCCGCACAGCGACGGTCGGGCGGAGGACCAGCCGGAAGCCTCGGTCGCTCTGCTCGAACGCGTCGATGCTCGCCACCTCGATTTCGCCCTGGAGGCCCACCAGCAGCGCCACGCGGAGGGCAGACGAGGCCTCCGTCACAGAGCGCGTGGCGACCGTCGCCGCCTGTTGCAGCGACGCCCGAGCCGCCGCCACCGCCTCGGCCGACCGCACCGCCTCCAGGCAGGAGGCCCACGTGTCCGCCTCGGTCCAGATGCGAGTGTCGGTCGGGGCCTCCCCTCGCGCGAGCGTCCGGCCGTGCTCGATCCTCTGATGCAGCGCCCGCCCCTCGCGCGTCAATCCCCGCTGGAAGTTGAGCACGACGCCCGCGCCCGTCTCGTAGCGCTGGTCGATGCTGAGAAACGCGTCCGAGGAGCGCTCCAGAAAGGCATAGCCCTCCAGCACATTGTCTTGGAGGTTCTGGTCCACGGAGAAGAAGAGCGAGGAGATGTCCTCGTTGATGGCGCCGTTCTCCGTCCGCGAGAGAGCGACGGACGTTTGCAGGTCGAACTCCAGCGGGTAGCGCCCTCGGCTGATCGTCGCGCTCGTCGTGACGGCCTGCCGCTCGGGATCGACCGCGTCCGAGGTGTTGCGTCCACTGGCCTGGTTGTCCCGGTACGAGAAACTGGCCGAGGCGCGAAGCCGCGTCTCCTCGTGGAGGATCTCCTCGAAGGCCGCGACGGTGTTCTGGATGTGCGCGAGGTGGGCGTCTGTGCAGTTGGCTTCGACCGCCTCGGTGCCCGCGTCCCGGAGAAAGCCGATGGTCTCCGTTTCCAACACCGAGAGGTCTGCGAGCGCCGCCTCGATGTCGCCGAGTTGGTCCAGCCGACCGGACTGGGCGTGGGCAGGCGTGACGTTGATCCCGAGGGCAACCAGTGCGAGGACGAGACGGACGAGAGACATGGCGGAGCAGAGGAAGCCGCCCCGAACGTACGAGCCCGGATGCAAACAGCCGCCGCCCCAACCGCTCCCGCCTCGGGACCGAGGCGGGAGGTTTCAAGCGAGGCAGCACCCGGCGAAATGCTCGGCCTCCGTTACTTTCGCGCGCTGGCGTCCCGCCTTCCCCGCCCATGCGTCCCCCGTCTTCACTCCCGGACTGGCTCCGCCGTGCACACGCGGAGCACGAGGCTCTCTTCGAGCCGGTGGACATGGCACCGGGCGACGTGCTCTTCGAAGAGGGCGACGAGCCGGACGCGCTCTTCGTCGTCCGCGAGGGCACGCTCGATGTCTGCCTGGGCGGGACCAGCGGGATGGAAACGGTAGCCGAGATTCTGGCAGGCGAGGTCGTGGGCGAGATGGGCGTGCTGACCGGTCTCCCCCGGACGGCCACGATCCGGGCGCCCGCGTCCACCGAGGCGGGCGCCGTGCGTCTGTGGCGGCTCTCGCGCGAGGCGTTCGAGCGGATCCGTCGCGAGTCGCCCGGCCTCGGCCAGTGCCTCGCCGAGGCGGCCGTGCCCCGGTGGCGGCGCGTCCTGCTCACCGAGGCGTTCCAGCGTCTCTTCGGCGCGTCTCTGAGTGCGGCGGCGCTCCACGAACTCCAGAACCGCGTCGTGTGGCGCACGCTGCGAAGCGGCGAGACGGCCTGTTGCCAGGGCGACGACGGGGACTCGATGTATCTCCTCGTGAGCGGCCGGGTGGTGTTCGAGGTGCCCGGAGACGACGGGCAGCCGGTTGTGGTCGGGGAGGCGGGCGCGGGCGAGGTGGTCGGGGAGTTCTCGCTGATGACGAACGCGCCTCGGTCGGCGTCCGTCGTGGCAGCCCGGCAGACCTCGTACGTTGAGGTTGGGCGGGAGCTGTTCACCGAACTGGTCGCCGCGCATCCGGAGATCCTCTTCGCGCTCACGCGTCAACTCGCCGAGCGTCAGCAGCGGGCGCACACCCACGGCTCAGCCTCCCTCTCGCCGCCAACGCTCACGCTCTCGCTGCTCCCGGCCCACGCCGATCTCGACCTCGCGCCGCTCGCCCGGAGGCTCCTCGCGGAGTTGAGCCGCCTCGGGTCGGTGCGCCTCATCACGTCGCAGGAGGTGGAGCAGGCGCTCGGGGACGGCGCCTCCAGCACCCGCGATGACGACCCGTTCCACGCCGTCGTGGTGCAGTGGCTCAACGAGCAGGAGGCCGAGACGGGCACGCTCGTCTTCCTCGCCGATCCCGAGTGGGGGCCGTGGACGGAGCGATGCCTGAGCCGGTCGGACCGTGTGTTCGTGGTCGCGCGGCCCGAGGCGGATCCGCAGCCCGGCGAGGTGGAGCGCCGCTTGATGGACTCCGCTTCGCGGGCGGACCGGCGCCTCGTGCTGTGGCATCCGCCCGCCACGGTGGAGCCCCAGAACACGGCCCGGTGGCTGGATCCGCGTCCGGGCTACCGCCACCACCACGTCCGCGAGGGGGACGCGCGGCATGTCGCCCGGCTGGCTCGCCACATCGACGGTGCGGCGGTGGGGCTGGTGCTCGGCGGCGGGGGTGCGCGAGGCTATGCTCACCTCGGTGTCTTCCGTGCTCTCGAAGAACTGGACGTGCCCGTGGATCACGTCGGCGGGGCCAGCTTCGGAGCGCTGATCGGGGCCGGGCGCGCCAGCGAGACGCCCGCCGCCGATCTTCTCGCGCGCTGCGCAGACTTCGCGTACAACCGACAACTGTTTGATCGGACGCTCCCCATCGTCGCGCTCAACGCGTCGCACCGGCTGACGCAGTTCTGCCGCGCGCTCTTCGGCGACCAGCAGATGGAGGACCTCTGGGTTCCGTTCTTCGCGACGGCCGTCAACCTCACCCGAGGCGAGTCCGTCGTGATCCGCCGGGGGCCGGTGTGGCTCGCGGTGCGGAAGTCCATCGCCGTGCCGGGCATCTTCGCGCCCGTCGTGGACGCGGGCGAGTTGATCGTGGACGGGGGCGTGCTCAACAACTTCCCGGTGGACGTGATGCTGCGCGAGAGCGGGAGCGCGCGCGTGCTCGGCGTGCGGATCGCAGCGGGGGGCGCGACGGCGCGCGAGTACGACATGACGACGGCCATCTCCGGGTGGCGTGCGCTGCTCCGGCGGCTCAACCCGTTCGCGCGCACGTTCTACCTCCCGACGCTCAGCCGCGTGCTCACGCGAACGCTCTTCGTGGGCAGCGCCCCGCTGAGCGATCTCAACGCCCGCCGCGCCGATCTCACGGTCACGCTCGACGTCCGCGCGAGCCTGATGAACTTCGAACCGTACCGCCGCATCGCCGAGGACGGGTACGACCAGGCGCTGGAGCCCCTTCGTGGGTGGGCGGAGGCACAGCCCGATCTCGGCCCGGCGGCGGCGCCCGTCGCGTGATGCGTCCCGCCTCGGTGCGTCAATGGAGGGCGGACGTTCGTGATGGGGCAGGCGAATCACCGGTTCGCCCCTACGTGGCCCGGCGGTATCCGACCTGCCGTGGCGCCCGCGCCGTGGTACCCTCCGCCTCGGTGTTTCCCTGGTCCCCGTGATGCGTCTCCTTGCTCTCATCGTCTCACTGCTCGCGGCCTCGTGCTCGGGTGGCTCCCCTCGGCCCGGCACCGAGGCGGGCGCCCCGCCGCCGTTCGAGGTCCGCGAGACCGTCGAATGGCGCACCGAGGGGGTTCGCATCGCGGCCTTCAACGCAGAGTTTCTCTTCGATGGCGAGGGCAACGAGGGCGACGCGACGTTCGACTGGAAGGGCGACCCCGCCGCCTCCCGCGCCCATCGCGACGAGATCGCGGACACCATCCGCCGCCTCGGTGCCGACGTGGTGGTGATCCCGGAGACGGAGAACCTGCGCGTGCTGGAGATGATGATCGAGGAATCCCTCGCGGACCTCGGCTACCGGGCCTACCTCGTGGACGGGCAGGACACGTTCACCGGGCAGGACATCGGGCTGCTGTCCCGGATCGTGGTGGAGGACGTGGGCCGCACGAACGAGCGCGTGCCGGTCGGCGTGGGCGATCAGACGTACGGCGTCTCCAAGAACCTGTGGGCGCGGATGACCATCGGCGGGGTGCCCGTGACCATCGTCGGGCTGCACTTCCTGGCCCGGCCGCTGGATGCGGAGCGGGCGCCGCGTCGCGAGGCGCAGGCGGAGGTCATCCGTCGCCTCGTGGCGGCCGAGATGGCGCAGGGCCGCGAGGTCGTCGTCCTGGGCGACTTCAACGACTTCGATCCGGACGTGCTGGACCGGGCGGGCTCCGTGCCCGTCACCGACGTGATGGCGATCATCAAGAGCGCCGGGCCGGGGCCGGAGGACGACCTGCGGAACGTGCTCGCCGATGTCCCCCAGGCCGAGCGGTTCACCGCCCTCTACGACCGCGACCGCGACGAGATCATCGAGGAGGGCGAACTGTCCGCCATCGATCACATCCTGCTCTCGCCAGGGCTGTACGCGCGGCTTCGCGAGGTGGTTTTCGCGCCACTGCATGACCCGCTGGAGGTCAGCGACCACTTCCCGCTCGCGGTCTCCCTCGCGCTGGAGTGATACGGATTCTGTGCCCTGATGTCGGGATGTGCCCCAGAGGACGACGGACCACAGACGACGGACCACGGGCAGATGGGGACTTTCGTCCGTGGTCTCTGCCACGCACGGAGACCGAACGGCGTGCGGACATCAGAGCCATGAAATGGCATGACCCGTGCCCCCCTCCGCCTCGGTGCCGAGGCGGGGGGTGATTGCCTACTTGGCTCCAAGGGTGTCTCGATCCCTCCTCGCTTCATCCCGACCGAGTGCAACGAGTGGAGGGATCTACGTCCCAATGGCTCATGACCCATTTGGGGCTCTTCACCAACCCGAGACTGGATTCCTTGGCTCGCTTTGCTCTCTCGGAATGACACGAATTGAGACCGCGCGATAGCCTCGGTGCCGAGGTGGGGGCGTCCATGGATCGCATGGGAGAAGCGCGCGTTCGAGGCACACCACCTGTCCGTCCGGTGATGAAACAACAGCAGGTCTACCACTCCGACCCTGAGATTCTGGGGGGCACACCCGTTTTCATCGGGACCCGTGTGCCGGTTCAGAACCTGCTCGATTACCTCGCAGCGGGTCGCCCCCTCGGTGACTTCCTCGAGGGGTTCCCGAGTGTGAGCCGTGAGCAAGCGGTCGCGTTCCTCGCGCTCGCGAAGGATGCTGTGCTCGCTGCGGCCTGATGCGTGTGCTCTTGGACGAGAACCTCGATTGGCGCCTGCGCCGAGGATTCGATGCGGAGCACGAGGTGGTGACAGTGGCCTACCACGGATGGGCCGGCAAGACGAACGGAGACCTTCTCCAAGCGGCAGCGGCTGAGTTCGACGTCTTCGTCACGCTCGACTCCAACCTCGAGTACCAGCAGAACGTGGCCTCGCTCGATCTCGCGGTGGTGGTGATCCAGGCGACGAGTTCGGATCTGGCTGACATCCACCCCGTGCTCCCTGAACTGAACGCACGTCTCGCCTCGGTGCAGCCGGGCCAAGCGTACGTGATCGCGGCGTGAGCCACACCTCTTCCGCCTCGGTGCCGAGGCAGGCGGGGTCACGGATCGTCCGAGCCCTCCACGTCGAAGCCGAGCAGGGAGGACACGACGGGAATGCCGAACATGGTGAACGTCAGGCCCTCCTGGGGCTTGAGGAGATCCCGGAGCCGCGCGTTTTCCAGGCGCCGCGAGGAATCGGCGAGGGCTTCGAGGCTGTCCAGCGGGACGAGCGAGCGCGG
>JBCCPW010000191.1:0-6951 GCA_039024735.1 Bacteroidota bacterium | reverse complement strand
CGGCAGAGCATCCGCCGTCGATCTGGTGTGCCGTGCGACACCGAGGCGGTTGCTTCCCGGAACCCGGACCCCCCCTGTCGTAGCTTCGCGCCTTCACCCTCCGTTAACCGTCCCGTTCCCCGTGGCCGACACCGACACGAACAACCTCGCCGTTGAGCGCGGCGCCTGGAAATCCAAACTCGGGTTCATCCTCGCCGCCTCCGGCTCGGCCATCGGGCTGGGCAACATCGTCTTCTTCGCGTCGAACGCCTACCAGTACGGCGGGGGCGCGTTCTACCTCCCCTACTTCATCGCGCTGTTCGTCCTGGGCATCCCGGTGATGATCCTGGAGTTCTCGCTCGGCACCACGACAGGGCGCAGCTTCCCGCTCGCTCTCGGCAAGCTGGCAGGGAAGAAGGGGGAGTTCGTGGGATGGTGGAGCATCGCGAGCGCGCTCACGATCACGATGTACTACATCACGATCCTCGGCTGGGCGCTCTCGATGCTCGTCGGTGCCTTCGGGAGTCTGCTGGAACCGGGCGCGAGCGCGCCGTTCGCGCCGTTCGAGACGCCCAGTGAGGGGGTGAGTGCCATCGCGTGGTTCTTCGGGATGATCTCGACGTGGTGGCCGATGATCGCCGTGGCCGTCATCTGGACGCTTACCATCTTGCTCCTCTGGCGCGGGACGGAGACCATCGAGAAGGGGGTGCGGATCTTCGTGCCGCTGATGTGGCTCTTCATGATCGGCCTCATCGTGCGCGGGCTGACGCTCCCCGGTGGCGTGGATGGCGTGCTCTACCTCTTCACCCCCAACCTGGACGGCATCGCGGACGTGCGGATCTGGCAGGGCGCCTTCGCGCAGATGTTCTTCTCGCTCTCGCTCGGCCTCGGCACGATGACCGCCTACGCGAGCTACCTCCCGAAGACGGCCGACAACGTCAACAACTCGCTGCTGGTCAGCTTCCTCAACTGCGGGTTCGAGTACATCGCGGGCGTCGCCATCTTCGCGATGCTCTTCGTGTACGCCCTCAATCCGGCGGGCTCCACGCTCTCGCTCTCGTTCTTCGTCATCCCGCAGGGCATCGCGAGCTTCCCGTTGTGGGCCAAGGGCTTCGGTGTCTTCTTCTTCTTCCTCCTCGTGATTGCGGGACTCACGAGTGCCGTCTCGCTCGTGGAAGGCATGGCGAGCCCGCTCATCGACAAGCTGGGCATCTCCCGCGCGAAGGCGCTCGCGTTTGTGCTCGTGCCGGGCATCCTCGGCTCGCTGATGTTCGCTCTCCCGATGATCATCGACCCCGGTCTGAGCGGCAACGGCGTCCTGGGGCTGACGCTGCTCGACCTTGTGGACAACTGGGCGTTCCGCTACAGCCTGCTCACGGTCGGCTTGCTGGAATGCCTGCTCGTCGGCTGGGTAGTGGGCGCTCACAAGATTCGCCACGCCGTCAACCAGCACACCAAGTTCAAGCTGCCCGCGCTCTTCGACTGGATGATCAAGCTGGTCATCCCGGTCATCCTGGCGGTGGTGCTGTTCTTCACGCTCCTGGATGACCTCACCCGCGAAGGCGGCATCTACGGCTCGACATACGAGATGCCCGGCTTGGAGTGGCTCCCGGCTGTCATCCCGGTCATCTGGCTTGTCTTCACCGTCGGGCTTGCTGCATTCCTCACCTCTCGTCCTTCTGTGGATTCCCGCACCGAGGCGGGGACCCCTGATCTTGCTGCCTGAGCCTCCGATGCGCTTCTTCCTCCTCTGCGTCGCGCTTCTCGTGGCGCCCGCTGCTTCCGCCCAACTCGCCTTCGAGCCGCTCCCCGTCGAACCCGGCGAGGAGCCGCCCGCCCAGCCCATTCAGGGGCAACCGGTCCGCGTGACGCTGGACCAGCCCGCCGAGTCCGTCCAGGTCGTGTGGCGGCCCAACAGCGCCATCCCGGACACGGTCGCGCTGAGCCCCGACGGTACCACCTTCGAGTGGACCCCGAGCCGCGCAGGCGTCGCGACGGTCATCACGCCGGAGGGCTCGCAGAACGTCTCGGTGCGCTACAGCTCGTACCCGGGCTCGGGCATCTTCATCCTCATCATCGCGGCGACGATCCTCTTTGGGGGGGCGGGTTTCGCGATGGGCAAGCTCCTCAGCGACGACGGCCCGGTGGCCCTGCCGCTGGACACGTGATCCGCCTCGGTCTCGTCCTGCTCGTTCTGGCCGTGCCCGCCTCGGTCCGCGCGCAGGAGGGACCCGCGCTTGGGTATCGCCTCCCGGCGTCGCTGGGCGCCCCCGCCGACACGCTGGAGCTACCGCCTCCTCGCGATCCGTGGCTCGGGCGCGACAAGGCGTTCCACGCGGGTGCATCCTTCGGGCTGACTCTCGGCGCCCACGTCGTGCTCACCGAGGCGGTGGGGATGGAGGCCGACGCGGCGATCCCGTTTGCGGCCGGGGTGGCGCTCGGGGCCGGGCTCGCGAAGGAGTACGCCGACGAGCGCCGAACGCGGCAGCCGTTCTTCTCGTGGCGGGATCTTGCGGCCGACGCTTTGGGGGTGGGGCTGGCGGTGGTGGTGGTGAGCCTGTAGGTGCCCGCTATGTCACCAGACGCAACGACGGTGCGATCACTGCTGTGATCCGGCCGCGCCCAACGATGCGGCCACCTTCCTTGATTGTAAATGTCTGGCCGACGTAGAGCCTTCCCTTGTTGAACTCCGGCGCCCCGAGGCGGAAGCCGGTGTGGACGGTCGTGCCGAGCTCCAAGCCATCGAAATCAGGCTCGGCAAACCCGCCCATGTTGTGCATCTTGTCGGGGCGTTCGAAATTAAAGGTCGGTTTGTAGCCTGCACTGATGCCGGAGCGGCGCCCACCTTCATCTGTCGTGAGGAGGTAGAGGTCTGCCTCGAAGTCTGGTAGCCGACGAAGTGAATCAGGCACGGGGATTCGTGAGTCTATTGCGGGGGAGCGACTTTGAGCCGCTGCTTCGCGAATGTCAGGAACTCCTCAACCAGCGCAACCGGCAGGCCGTGGCCGAACGTGGTGAAGGTGAACGCGATGGTGGTGTCGTCGCAGAACGCTTCCGCTAGATGGTTGTCGCCATCCCGCAGTTCGACGCCGAGGCCGTCGCGGTCCGTCACGTCGTCAAGTACAACAGTCCGGTACGCTTCGAGCACGGCTGAAAGAAGGAACAGAGTGAAAGGGCATCGACTCGCCTCGGTGCGTCCGAAGACCCACCGAGGCAGAGGAGGGTCAGGCGGAGCCATTGCCCAGCATTGCCGTGAGCGGGACGCCGCCGTTCGGGTCGAAGTCCAGCGTACGAATGGGGAAGGGGATCGTCACGCCGTTCGCGTCGAACGCCGCCTTGATGGCCTGGATGGCGTCGCTCTGGGCCTGGAGGAAGTCGCCCTGGCCGTTGAACGTGACCCAGAACGCCAGCGCGAAGTTGATGGACGAGTCGCCGAACTCGGTGTAGAACAGCCCCACGGGATGGTCCTTCAGCCGCGATTCGAGGCCCTCCACGGCCTGAACGGCCACCTTCTGAGCCTTCGCGAGATCATCCCCGTAGCCGACGCCACAGGAGATGTCCACGCGCCGGATGCCCTTCTCGGAGTAGTTCGTCAGGGGCTCCTGAAACACCTTCGCGTTCGGGATGATGACCGTCTGACCCTGGAACGTCTCGATGACGGTGCTCCGCAGATCGAGCGACCGCACGATGCCCATGTGGCCGTTTGTCTCGATGAGCTGTCCGACCGTGAACGGGTTGCGGACGGCCATGAGCACACCCGCGATGAAGTTGCTCGCGATGTCCTGGAACGCGAAGCCGAGCGCGAGGCCGACGACACCCGCGCCTGCGAGGAGCGTCGTTACAAACTTGTCCGCGCCGAGGACGCCCAGCGCGATGAACGTCCCGCCTGCGAGCACGGCGACGTACGTGAACGTCCCGAGCAGGTCGATCACGTTGCGCGCGCCCGCTGCCTGTCCGGTTGCGCGCTCCAGGATGCCGCGAACGATCCGGCGGGCGAGCCGGGCCACCATCGCGGCCACGATGACGATGAGAACCGCGACGACGAACTCGGGCAGGTGCAGGATCACCGAGTCGATCCAGCCCGTGATCTTGTCGACGACCGATCCGATGGAATCGCCGACCGTGAGGGCTTCCGCCTGAAGGTCTTGGGAGGGGGACGTGTCTGTCTGCATGGTGGTGGGGTGGGTGAGACGTCCGTATGGTAGGAACGTCGCGACGGTGCGTGCTGTGACGGATGGCTGAGGAACCCGCTGTCGATCGCGTCCGCCTCGGGGCCAGTTTGCGCTGCACCGAGGCGGGAGACATCGCACGCAGGTGGCGGTCCTCGGTGCGAACTCTCCGGCCGCCGGGCCGTCTGACACACCAGCGGCACGCCTGCCCCGGTTACCTTCCCCTCCAGCCTCGACCCTCCATGCTCAGCATCGGCCGGAAGCAGCGCAAGCCACGCGGTTTCCACTACGAGCCCCGGTTCCACGACGCGAAGGCGGACGAGCGCAAGAAGCGCCGGATCCGTATCGAGCGGCCCGCGGGCAGCCTCTACCGCAAGACGAAGCAGCCCCAGTTCATCGCCATCGGACTGGGCCTCGTGCTCGCGCTCTACCTCTACATCAACGCCGAGTCGATCGTCGGCGGGACGATCGAGGGCATCTCGCGCCTCTTCGGCGGCTGACGGTCCCCGCCTCGGTGCGGGGTCGATGGCCCCGAGGCGGGCCTCCCCACGTTTCGTGTCTGACTCCTCCGCCCTCGACTCTCCCGGCGAGACGGCCGGACCCGGCCTCGCCGACGACGGCCTCGTCCGCTCGTTGCCGGACACGCTCGCGAGCAAGATCGCGGCGGGGGAGGTCGTGCAGCGGCCTGCCAACGCGGTCAAGGAACTCGTTGAGAACGCGCTGGACGCGGGGGCGACGAGCATCGACCTGACCATCCAGCGCGCGGGATCCGAACTGATCCAGGTGGCCGACGATGGCTGCGGGATGGGCCGGACCGACGCCGTGGCCTGTTTCGGGCGCCACGCAACCAGCAAGCTCCGGCAGTTCGAGGATCTCGAAACGCTCCGCACGCTCGGCTTCCGAGGCGAAGCGCTCGCCTCCATCGCGGCCGTCTCACGGGCGGAACTCAAGACGAGGCGGGCGCAGGACGAGGCGGGCACTCTCGTTCGCGTTCGCGGCGGCGACCTCGCGGAGACGGCCCCGGTGGGCATGGCGCCCGGCACGACGATCTCGGTCCGGGATCTCTTCTACAACGTGCCGGCCCGTCGTGCCTTCCTCCGCACGCCCGCGACGGAGTTCAAGCACATCGTCGAGACCTTCCAGGCCCTCGCGCTCTCGCACACTACGGTCGCGTTCAGCCTCGTCCACGACGGGACGGACGTGTATCGCCTGCCCGCAGTGGAGCAGTTGGCGGACCGCGTGGCGGACCTCTTCGGGGATCGCTACCGAGGCCACCTCGTCCCGGTGAGGGAGGCGACGAGCTATCTCTCCGTGCGCGGCGTGGTGGGCTCGCCGGAGGTCGCGCGGCGCTCGCGGGGCGATCAGTACGTCTTCGCGAACGGCCGCTACGTCAAGTCGAGGAGCCTGGAGCACGCCGCTGCCAGCGCGTTCGGTGCCATCCTGCCCGACGGGACGCACCCGTTCCTGGCCCTTTTTCTGGATGTGGACCCGCGCCACCTCGACGTCAACGTCCACCCGACCAAGACGGAGGTCAAGTTCGACGACGAGCGCGGCGTCTACAGCTTCGTGCGCGCGGTGGTCAAGAAGGGGCTCGCCGAGGCGGGCCTCGCGCTGGATCTGTCGCAGACGGCCCCGGACGGGATGATCGGGACGCCCGCGATTCCGATGGGGCCGGACACCCCCGGATTCTCGGTGTCCGATGCGCCCGCCTCGGTGCCGCTGCCGGAGCTTCCTGCGCCCGCCGACCGGTCGGGGGCGGGCGATGGGAGTCCCCGCGCTCCCGTCCTGCCGTCTCTCCCCGATGCCGAGCCTTCGTTCTCGCTCGGCGCTCAGCTCCCGTCCCGCGCGACGCTGCCCGATGGTCCACCGGCGAGTCCGCCGATCCCGGATCCGCAGCCGTTCCGCCCACTCCCCGACGCCCCGCTCGGGCCGATCCCATCGCGCGCCGCCCTACCGGAGTCCGCCGACCTCGGCACCGAGGCGGACGCCGCCGAGCGGGTCGTGTGGCCGTTCCGGGGACGCTACCTGCTCTCGCCCATCGCCTCGGGGTTGCTGGTCGTGGACCAGCGCGCGGCCCACGAGCGGGTGCTGTTCGAGCAGGCCCTCGCCGCGATGGACGGCGGGATGGGCCAGAGCCAGCAATTGCTCTTCCCGTTCAGCCTCGCCCTCGCGCCCGACGACCGCGCGCTGCTCGAAGAACTCCAGCCCGAACTGCGGTCGCTAGGCTTCGACCTCGGCATCCAGAAGCGAGCTATTGAGGTGCGAGGTGTTCCGGCGGATGTGCAGACCGGAGACGTGCAGACGGTGCTGCTGGATCTGCTGGACCGCTACCGGCGCAACGCCGATGTGCTCCAACTTTCTGCGCGGGAGAACCTCGCCCGCAGCCTCGCGCGCCGGTCCGCCTTCCGCGAGGGCCACGTCCTCACCGCCGACGAGGCGAAGATCCTCATCGAGAAGCTGTTTACCTGCGCGGAGCCGTTCACGGATCCCTCCGGGCGCGCGACGATGGTCCGCATCGCGGAGAGCGAGATCGAACAGCGGTTTGGGTGAAGGATGGGGGATGGGGGGCCGAAAAAATGTTCCCGGACGGGCTGGAGATCGCGATCTCGATCGGATTGCTACTCGGAACTCGGAACTCGGAACTCGCCCACTTCCACCTCGGTGCCGAGGCGGGCGGCTCCCGAGCGGGCGCGGTGCGCTTCTCACTCTGATTCAAGCGCGCGGGTGGTGCAGAGGAGCTTTCTTCTGGCCCCTGGCCCCTGGCCCCTGGCCCCTGGCCCCTGGCCCCTGGCCCCTGGCCCCT
>JBCCPW010000190.1:0-6957 GCA_039024735.1 Bacteroidota bacterium | reverse complement strand
TCACCGAGGCGTTGTACTGGATGAAGACGAGGTTCCAGATCTCGATCACCTCGGGGTGATCCGCGTTGACCATCTCGTGGCCCGGGACCATCGCGCGATCCTCGTCGGAGCGCAGGTCCATGTGGATCTCTGAGCACGGGCCGCAGGGGCCGGTGTCGCCCATCATCCAGAAGTTGTCCGTGCTGGGCGCGCGGAGGATGTGGGTGGGCGGGATGGTGGTCTCCTCCTGCCACAGCTGCTCCGCCTCGGTGTCGGCCGCGAGGCCTAGGGTCTCGTCGCCCTCGTGGACGGTCGCGTAGAGCCTCGCGGGATCCAGGCCCCAACGGTCCACGAGAAGCTCCCACGCCCACCGGATGGCCTCGCGCTTGAAGTAGTCCCCGAAGCTCCAGTTGCCGAGCATCTCGAAGAACGTGTGGTGGTACGTGTCCACGCCCACCTCGTCCAGGTCGTTGTGCTTGCCGCTGACCCGGAGGCACTTCTGCGTGTCCGCGACGCGCGTGTACGGCCGCGTGCCGGTGCCGAGAAACACGTCTTTGAACGGATTCATCCCCGCGTTGATGAACAGCAGCGTCGGGTCGTCCTGCGGGACGAGCGGGAAGCCGCCGGGGATGATCTCGTGGTCCTTCTCGCGGAAGAAGTCGAGGAAGGCCTGGCGGGTCTCGGCGGCGGTCTGCGGGCGGTCGGGCATCAGTCTCGGAAGGGCTGCACAAAGCTACCGAGGCGGGGCCCCGGGCAGGCGCGGAGACGCGGTGAGTCCCCGCCTCGGTGCGTCCGCACCCTCACCGAGGCGGGAGTGGTCGGCCCGCGCGCGGGGCCTGTCCCCTGCGAAACTGGTCGTCGAAGTAGTTATGCCCCCTACGAGGTCCCCTCTCCCCGCGGGAGAGGGACAGGGTGAGGGGGACCGAAGACAGACTTTCGCCCGCCTCGGTGCGTCCGCCCCCTCACCGAGGCGGAATACACGCTACCGGCTCGTCTGGCCGAACCAGGCCTCCGCCTCCTCCACCTGGTCCAGCGTCGTGAACACGATGGCAGGCGTGCCCGCACGCACCACCGTCGGGCCTGTGGCGATCTCGACGGTGTGCCCCACGACGGCACCCACAAGGATCCCGCGCGGCAGCCCCAGGGCCATCAGCGGGCCTCGCGTGATGGGCGCACCGGGCGAGGCGACCATCTCCAGCACCTCGGCGTCCAACCCGTGGATCGTCGCGACGGAGCGGACGTGCGAGCCGCGCAGGAACCGCAGCACTTCGCGAGAGACCGCCAGCTTCTGGCTGACCGCCGCGTCCAGCCCGATGCTCTGCGCCACGGGGATGTAGGACGATTTGGAGAGCAGCGCGATGGTCTTCTTGACGCCGAGGTGCTTTGCCATCAGGCACGAGACGAGGTTGCTCTCCTCATCCGCTGTGAGCGCCACGATCGCATCGGTGTCCGCGAGACCTTCAAGCGCGAGGAAGTCGATGTCGGCGGGGTCGCCATGCAGCACGAGGACCCCCTCCAGACGTTCCGCGAGGGCCTCCGCCCGACGTCGGTCCCGCTCCACGAGCTTGACCTGCATCTCGAACGCGCCGCGCCCCGTGCCCGATTTCGATGTCAGCTCCGCCGCAACTCGGGCGCCAATCTCCGTCCCGCCGAGCACCATCGCGTTCCGAAGACGACCGGCGTCCTTCCCGAGCGCTTTCGCGACCCGTCCCCCCTCCCCGCGCGGCGCGAGCACGAAGACCTGATCGTGCTTCTGAATCGTCTCGGCGCCCGAGGGGACAAGGGTGCGGACGCCCCGCACGATGCCGATGACGCGGAACGCAAGCGGACCCGCCTGCTCCGCAAGCTCTGCGAGCGACGTCCCCACGACGGACGACTCGCGGTCGATGCGAATCCCGACGAGTTGGACCCGCCCGTCGCAGAAGTCCACGACATCCGTCGCGCTGGCCCGGCGGAGGAGCGAGACTACCTCCACCGCCGTGGACTCCTCCGGGTGGATGAGGTGATCGATCCCGAAGTCCTTCCGGGACAGCACGCCCTGTTGGCTCGTGAACTCCGCGGACCGGACCCGCGCGATGGTCGTCGTCTCCTCGGCGGACTTGCCTACCCGCTCCGCGATCATCGACGCGATGATGTTGACCTCATCCACGTCTGTGACCGCCACGACGAGATCGGCCTCCTCAACCCGAGCCTGCTGGAGCGTCTCGGTGCTCGTGCCGGAGCCCTCAATGGCGAGCACGTCCAGCGTCTCGCGCACGTGCGCAACCCGCTCGGGGTCCTGATCCACGACGGTCACGTCGTGACGCTGGAGCGAGAGCAGCCGGGCAACGTCGTAGCCGACGTCTCCGGCCCCGACGACGATGGCGCGCATGAGGGCGAGGCAGACGAGCCGAAGCTACACGCCCGACCGGCCCGCCTCGGTGGATCCTGGGCGTGATGTCGTGTGACGTCTCGTCGGAACCGAGGCGGGATGGCGTACCGCAGGGACCGAGCGTGCGCGTCCGTGCGTTCCATCGCATCTTTTGAGGCCTCCCCCCTCCCGCATGAAGTTTCTCGGCGCTCAGCTGTCCTACTTCCTCGGCGACCGGACCGTACAGCGAAACGTCCGCTCGTTGCTGAAATACATCGCGTTCCTGACCGCGGTCGTCGTCCTGTTCTCGGTCCTCTTCCACTTCATCAAGCTGTACGAGGGCGAGCAGCACTCCTGGGTGACGGGCTTCTACTGGACGCTCATCACGATGACCACGCTGGGCTTCGGCGACATCGTGTTCCACAGCGACCTCGGGCGGGTGTTCACCATCGTCGTGCTGATGACGGGCGTGGTGCTGCTGCTCATCGTGCTGCCGTTTGCGTTCATCCAGTACTTCTACGCGCCGTTTCTGGAGGCGCGGCTGCGCAACCGAGCGCCTCGGTCGGTTCCCGCCGGGATGTCGGGCCACGTCATTTTGTGCGCGTACGACTCCATCGCGCCGGGTCTCATCCGGCGGCTGGAGCAAGACGACGTGCCGTACGTCGTGCTGGAGCCAGACCCCGAGAAAGCCGCCGACCTCACGCTCGATGGCATCTCGGCCGTCACGGGCGACTTCGACAACGAGGTCACCTACGACAACCTCGCGGTGGACCGCGCGCGAATGGTGGTCGCCAACCGGGACGATGCCGTCAACGCGACGATCATCCTGACGGTCCACGAGCAGCACCCCAAGACGGAGGTGGTGGCGGTGTCCAACGTCGAAAGTTCCACGGACGTGCTGGAGTTGGTCGGCGCCGCGCACGTGCTCCCGCTGAAGCAGTGGCTGGGTGAGCAGCTCGCGACGCGGGTCAACGCGAGCCACGCCGCGCTCCACCCCATCGGTCGGTACGAGGATCTGCTGATCGCCGAGCTTCCCGTACACGGCACGCCGCTGGTCGGCAAGACGATCCGGGAGACGCAACTGCGCGAGCGTGCGGGCGTGAGCGTGATCGGGGTGTGGGAGCGGGGCCGCCTCCTGCCCGCCGGGCCGGACTCGCGGCTCCACGAGGCGAGCGTCCTCGCCGTGATTGGCGCCGAGGCGCAGTTGGATCTCCTCAATGAGGTCCTCGCGATCTACGACGTGAACCCCAACCCAGTCGTCGTGATCGGAGGCGGGCATGTGGGGCGGGCCGTCTCGCAGTCGCTCAAGCGGCGGGGCGTGCCGGTCCACGTGGTGGAGCGCGAGGCGTCCAACTGCGGAAAGGCCTCCCCGGTCTGCACCCGCGTCTTTCGAGGCGACGCCGCGGACTACGATCTGCTGTGCGAGGCGGGCATCCTGGAGGCCCCCTCGGTGGTGGTCACCACCAACGACGACGCGACGAACGTCTTCCTGGCCTCCTACTGCCGTCAGCTCAACCCCGAGCTTCGCGTGGTCTGCCGCGTGACCGAGGAGCGCAACATCGACACGATGCACAAGGCGGGGGCGGACTTCGTGCTGAGCTACGCGTCCCTCGGCGCCGAGGCGGTCCTCTCGCGCCTCAACGGCCGGGCGCTCACCCTCCTCGCGGAAGGCGTGGACTTCTTCACGCTGCCCACGCCTCGTCGGCTCGTGGGGCGGACGCTCGCGGAGTCCGAGATCGGTGCCGCGACGGGGCTGACGGTCATCGCGCTGCGGGAAAACGGCCATGTGAACACGCAGATCTCGGCCTCCACACCGCTGGTGCCGGGATCGTCCCTGGTGCTGCTCGGCGACACGGAGCAACGGCGTCAGTTCGAGGCGACGTTCGCAGCCGAGGCGTAGCGTTCAACCGCCTCGGTGAGGCGCGACCACCGAGGCGGGACTACCGGATCGCGAGGCGCAGCGCGAGGACGCCGAGGCTGGCCGTGGAGACCCCGAGGGCGACCCCAGAGTAGGTGTCCAGACGGCGGGCGTCGTTGAGGTACGACACGTCGCCGAAGGTCCGGCCGAGCGGCTGGCGGTAGGCATCATCGGCGGCGTCCGCGCGGAACTTGTAATGCACTGCGACGGCCCCTGCAGCCACAGCGAGCGCACCGAGGCCCACGTCCAGCGCGACGCGACGCGGGTTGCTCCGGCGTGTCGGCAGGGAGTGGGTGAACGTCTCGTCCGCCGCCAGATCGTCCGGGCGGAGCACGAGGGAGACGCGGCCTCCCGCCTCGGGTGCCTCCACGACCGCCTCGGTGTGACCATCGAGGCGGGCCACGAGGCGGCCGTCCAGGCCCTCCGGCCGGTCCACGACGAGCGGCGTCGTGCCGAGGACCTCCTCGGTGCCATCGGGACGAAGGAGCACCACCTCCGCGTGCAGCGGCAGCGACTCGATGCGCGTCCGGACGGGCAGGTTCAGGTCCACGCTCAGCGTGTCGCCGGGGCGAGCGGTCACCTCGGTCGTCGCGCGACGGCCATCCCATGCGCCGCTCGGCTCCACGAGCGCCACGGTCCACGCGCCGGGCTCGATGGCAAACGGACTGTCGGCGGCCGGTCCGAGAACCGCATCGTCCAGAACGACGAGCGCGTTCGGCGTCTCGGTGGCGACGAACAGCGTCGCGGGCTGTGCGGATGCGGCGCTAGCGAGGAGGAGCGAGAGAGCGACGAGTCTCATGGATCAGCGAGTGGCGAGCCCCTGCGGGCGAAATCCGTACACGAAACGAGGTTCGGCGAGCACGATGAGCGTTCCCCCAGCGGTGACGAGCCCCGCCTTGATGCGACCGCCCAACTCTTCGCTCCAGACCTGCTCCCCAGTCGAGGCGTCCAGCGCCACGAGTTCCCGCCGGTACGTCCCGACGTACACGAACGGCCCGGCCGCGAGCGGCGCGACGCTGATCGTCCCGTCAAGGGTGTGGGTCCACCGGGTCTCGCCCGTCGCGGGGTCGAGGGCGCGAAGGATGCCGTCCGTGGCGCCAGCGTACACGACATCCTCGCCGATGGAGGGCGTGGCCCATCGCGCGATGGGATCCGCCTCGGTGACCCAACGAATGGAACCGGAGCGACCGTCGAACGCGACGAGGCGTCCGCGCGTGGTGGGCACCACGACGAGATCGCCCGAGGCGGCGGGCGTCCGATACACGGGGGCTCCCGCCGAGGCGGACCACACCTCGGTGCCCGTTTGCGGGTCGTAGGCGCGGACGGCCCCCTCGGTATCGGCCACGATGGCGAGGCCCGAGGCGGCGACCGGCGCGGCACGGATCTGCGCGACGGTGTCAGGGCGCGCGGCCCACCGAACCGTGCCGAACGTCGGGTCGAGACCTCGGACGGTGCCGTCGTGGGCACCTGCGATGAGGGTCTCGTCCATCAGGAGCGGCCCCGCGAGGTGGGCGCCTTCGCGGAGGGCCCACCGCCGCGTCGCACGGGTGGCGTCGAAGCCGACCAATCCCGCGCGGCCCTTCGCGATGGGGACGAACACGAGCGGACCGGACACGGCCACACGGCCCTCCACGGCGTCTCCGAAGTCTCCGGTGCCCTCCCTCGTGCCATCCGCCGCGTTGAGGACGATCACCATCCCGTCGCGTGTGCTCACGAGGACGCGCCCGTCCTCGTACGCGACGGCCGCGTCTGGCCCGAAGGCCGCTTCGGCGTCGATGCGCCAGGCCCGCGTGAGCGGCGGTGCCGGGGCCGCCTCGGTGGCCTCGGGCGCGACGAACGGACGGTCCACGTCCAGCGTCGCGCAGCCGGACAGCACCGTTGTTCCCAACAGCACGGCGGTAACGACCGCGAGATCGGCCGGGGTCCGCCGGCGGCGTGCCCTTCGGCCCGCGCGGACGGTCCGTCCCGCCTCGGCACCGAGGCGGAAAACGCCCGCGGTCCGCCGTCCGTGATTCGTGGTCCGCATCAGAAGTCCCATCCGAAGAAGAACTGCGCGAAGGGATCGCGCTCGGACCACTCGAAGCCGTCCCAGAAGCGCCAGCCGAGGTCATACCGCAGCACAAAGGCGCCGAAGAGGTTCAGCCGCGCCCCGGCCCCCACCGACCCGAACGTCCGACCGATGGTCTGGTCGTTGACGTTGTAGAGGTCCGGCCCGGTGCCGTCGCCGTTCCAGGCATAGGCGGCGTCCGCGAAGAGCGCCCCGTTCAGTCCCGCCACCCCGACGGCCCCGAGGGCAGGAGAGATCAGATACGGCGCCTTCACGATGGGGAACCGAAGCTCCTGCGACGTGAACAGCATCCGCTCCGCGCGCACCCGCAGCAGCGGGAAGCCTCGCGCCGACCACGACCCACCGAGGAGGTTGAACCGGGCACGGCGCCCCACGTTGGCCCTCGCGAGGCCCCACGAGGCGAAGGTGACATCGCGCGAGAGCCGGGCGTAGTGCCGCACGTCCGCGTTGACGGTGTAGAAGCTCAGCGCCGACTGGAGGAGATCCGTCGTGTACGCCACGCCGACGTTCGCCCGCCAGCCATCCACCGGGCCGAAGAGGCCATAGAGCGCGTTGTCGTGCGCGAGGCTGATCGAGTTGGCGAAGGTGACCGTGCGAAGCGTGTCGAAGTCTCGGCTGCCATCCTCGGTGCGGAGGAACAGT
>JBCCPW010000189.1:0-7019 GCA_039024735.1 Bacteroidota bacterium | reverse complement strand
GTTTACGAGCGCTGGCGGCGCGTTCACCAACACGGGGCGGATCTCCGTGGAGGGACGACATGATGTCCGCGGTGTGACGCTTCGCAACGAGGGCGTGATCGCCGTCGCGTCGACGCTGACGCTAGAGGAGGGAGCGGAGATTGAGAACGGGGCCTCCGGCGTGATCGAGATTCTCGGGGGAAGCATCCTGGACACCGTAGGCGACGAAGTCCTCAGCGGGAGCGGTCGCATCGCCGCGGTTGGGAGCGGTGGGTCGGTGCTGGGCGTGCCGCTGGACCTCGACGGGGCGACGATGGAGGTGTCGGCGCCGTCGCTTCTGGTCGGTGGCGGGTCTCTTCGAGATGTGACGTTCGACGTAGCGGAAGGGAGCACGCTCAATCTCACGGCGAGCAACACGGGTCTGAGCGGCACTTTCGAGGTGGCCGGGACGCTCTCGGGTGACGTTGAGGGCACCCTGTTCCTTGGATCCACTGGGACTCTGGCCGTCGGATCACGCACGGTCACTCTCGACATGAGAGGAAACGGACTCCGCTTCTCGGCTGGCAGTGGAAGAAGGACTGGAATCGAGGGCTCTGGTGGTACGGTCACCAACCTTGGCCGCGTAGCGTTTCAGGGAAATTCGTTTCTGAACGGTGTCACGTTCGTCAACGAGAACGATGCCCGGGTCACGTCAACTCTCACACTCACGGATGATGCGGTGCTTCTCAACGCGCCAGGAAGGAGCACCACGTTCGAAAGTGGAGGAAGCATCGGGGGCTCTGGAGATGCTCCCGGCACATTCCGCAACGAAGGGCTGGTCCTCAAAACCGATGGCGGCACCATGACATTCGGATCGAGGCTCCGCAGCCAGCCAGGCTCCGAGCTTCGAGTCCTGAACGGAGGAATCCGGCTTTTTGACGAAGAGCCGGCCAACATCGGAGCAGGAGTACTCCTCACGGGTGGAGGACCCGACGCCTTTGTCAGCACATCGTCCTCGACGGAGTTCCAGCACACGGTGAGCCCGGGCACGCCAGAGGCGCCCATCGCAGAGCTGGAGTTTTTCCGCTACTTCCGAATGTCCAGTTCCGAGGGAGATGCCACACTCGTCATCGACGTGGGGCCGGATGGAGCGAGTGACCGCATCGCCCCCCAACGCACCATCCTTCTCGGTGGCACACTCGTCGTGCGAGTTCAGGACGGCTTCACACCACAGTTCGGCGACGAGTGGACCATCATCCGCAACAGTGACAACAGCGCCGTCCGAGGCGGTTTTTCGCAGGTTGTCGTCGAGAATGGACCGCCCGGCGTCACCTTTGCAGTAGATGCTTCTGCCCCCGGAGCGGTTGTGTTGCGCGCCGTGGCGGGCGTGACCGTGAGTGCACCCAAGCCCGCCGTCCGTGAGGGCGGCGATCCGCTGACGCTCGTGCTGAGCCACCCCGCCTCGGTGGACCCATTCAGCATCGCGTACGAACTGGAGGGCACCGCGACGCTCTTCGAGGACTACACCCTCACCGCCACACGCGGAACCGTCCGCGCGGCTGCGAACACGACGCAGACGCTCGTGACGCTTTTCCCCCGCCGGGACACCGAGGCGGGCGAGGGCGCCGAGACGGTCGTCTTCCGGGTGGTGCCGGGGGGCGACGCGACTCCCGCGCCGGGCAAGGCGGAGGTGACCGTCACGATTGAAGACGGGCCGTCCTCGGATGTGCTCGCTGTCGAGGCCGTGGTGCCCTCCCGAGGTGCGGCCATCGGCACCGTGACACCGACCATCCTTGGGACCGGCTTCGGTAGCGATGTCACCGCTCGTCTTGTAGGACCGGGAGGCACCATCACGGCGAGCCTTTTGGAAAACGCCGACGAACGAGCGGGCGTCAGTGCAGCGTTCGATCTCGAAGACGTGGCCTTGGGCACCTACGATGTCGTGGTAGAGCAGGGCGGAGAGACGTCGACTCTCGCTGGAGGCTTCGAAGTGATCGAGGGGGAGCGCGTGGCAGCGATCTGGGCGGACATTTCCGGGCCTCCTGCTCCTCGTAATGGTCGATGGAGCACCTACACGGTGACGCTCGGAAACGACACTGATGCCGACGTGCACGATGTGGCCCTCGTGCTTCGGGTGACCAATGGGGCCGAGATCGAGTTCCTGGAAGGCATCCAGGATCTGGACGACGCTCCGGCTTCAGAGCAAGGTCTCGTCATGGACGGACCGGACGGTGCCCAGTTTATTCCCCTTTGGTTCAAGAAGCTCCCCGCCCGCTCGTCCGGTACGCTTCGCCTCCGCGCACGTCCCGCTTCCCCCCTCGGGATTGGCGATGATTTCGGTGTGGCGTACCAACTGTATCCGCCGGACAATGGAAATCCCTTCACGTGGTCGGGCGATTTCGACGACGCCGTGCCATTGAACTACGGTCTGCTCTGGGGGACCCTGGCAGCCTACGTGGAGGCCTTCCCACCCGGGGAAGATCTCCGGGGCACGCATCGCCACACGGAGATGCCCACCTCGGCGGCGCTCAGGCGTGGAGGGGAAGGACGATGCCCACCGGATAACACCCAGGGAGGTCCCCCGCCGATTCAGGATCAGTCGGTGGACGATCTGCTCAACGGGTACTCACAGGGGAATCGGTTCAACCGGTACCACGGTGGGAACGTGGCGCCCAGTACGAGCACGGCGGTTTCGCAGTACGCTGGATTTAGCCTGGAGCAGCTTCTCGTGAACGCTACCCGTTCGGCTGGGTACGCCCAAGCCGGTGGGATCGCCGGGCTAATTTTTTCCTTCTGGGATGTCCGTAACAAGGGACTGAAGTCCCAGAGAATCATTTGCGAACGCCAAGGTGCCGGATCGCTTCCGGACAACCGGCGCTTCGGCGATGAGGTTGGGCCCTGTGGTCCTCCCGGTGATCCCCCAGGTGGTCCTCCCGGCGGCCCAGGTGGTGGTGGCATTGGGGGGCCCGGAGGCGGAGCCTGTGGAGTTATCGGCGGGTCCTTCGACCCGAACGACAAGCTGGGCCCCAGCGGGTTCGGAGAGGAGCGCTTCTACGATCCGGACGTGGTGACCACGCCGTACGTCATCCGGTTCGAGAACCTCGACACGGCTACGTTCCCTGCACAGGAGGTCTTTATCTCTGATACCCTCGACGCGACTCGCTTTGACCTCTCGACCTTCTCTCTGGGGTCCATCCGCTGGGGGGAGAGCCGCGTCGTGACGCCTCCGCCGGGTGCCACGTCCTTTGAGACCGAGGTCAGCCTCGCCCCAGAGTTCGACGCGACGCTCCTCATCACGGCGGGCCTCGACCGCGAGACAGGCCGGGCCTCTTGGACCTTCGTCACGATTGACAACGCGACCGGCGATCTCCCGGAAGATGGCAGAGTGGGCTTCCTTCCGCCGAACGTCACCTCGCCCGAAGGAGAAGGCTCCGTCACGTTTACCGTGGAGGCACGGGAGGCACTCAGCACAGGAGACAGAGTGCAGAACCGTGCCGAGATCGTGTTCGACATCAACGAGCCCATCGTGACGCCGCTGTGGAGCAACACCGTGGACGTGACAGCGCCTGTCTCGACGGTAGATCCTCTCTTGCCATCCGAGACCAATCCAGTCACCATTACGGTCTCGGGCATGGACGCGGGAAGCGGTATCGAACTCTACGGGCTCTTTGCCTCGCAGGACGGAGCCGACTTCGAACTGTTCGCCCTGTCGTCTGAGCCGACGTTCGAGGTGGATTTGGAGGCGGGCTCGACGTACGGCTTCTATTCGGTCGCCGCGGACGCCGTGGGCAACCCGGAGCCGTTCAAGACCGAGGCGGAGGCGACGACGCTCGTCGTGGTGGACGCCGAGGGCGGGCCGACCCTCCCGACCACGCTGACACTCGCTGCGCCCCGTCCGAACCCGGTGCGCCGGAGCACGACGCTGCGCTACGGCCTCCCGCAGGCTGGCACGGTCCGGGTGCGGGTGGTGGACCTGCTGGGCCGCGAGGTGGCGGTGCTCGCCGACGGCGAGGCGGCGGCTGGCTGGCACGAGGCGGAGTGGACGCCGCGCGTGGCGGCGGGGGTGTACACGGTGGAGGTCCGGGCAGGCGACGCAGCGGAGCACCAGCGGCTGACCGTCGTGCGCTGATCCGATGGCGTGTCCCGCCTCGGTGCTTCTACGGACGCACCGAGGCGGGAGCGGCGTTGCGGGGGCGGCTGGAGCGAACTCTTCCGCCTCGGTGAACTCCTTCGGGAGCACCGAGGCGGTCGTGGTCAGTCCTCCGTGCGGGGCGGCTGCCCCCCCGTGAGGCCCAGCCGGACGGTGGCGTCCCGCTCTCCGTCCTCCAGTCCATTGGCGTCCACCAGGCCGATCTTGCGCGCCCGCGCTTCCCAGCGGCGCCGGGCGGCGGCCTGCATGTCCTGCTCGGCGTCCACCTCGTCCATGATCTCCAGACCGAGGAGGGTCTCCACCACGTCCTCCACGGTCACGATCCCGGCTGTCCCGCCGTAGATGCCGGTCACGATGGCGATGTGCTCTTGGCGCTCCAGCAGCTTCTCGAAGACGCGCGGCAGCGGGAGGTCGTGCGAGACGCTGAGCACGTCGCGCTGGATGGATCCGACGGTCTCCTCGCCTCGACCCTCAGCGACCGACTTGAGGACCTCATCGCGAAGGGCGTAGCCGGTGACCTCGTCCAGCGAGGCACCGTACACGGGCACGCGCGAGAACGTCTCGTACCCCGCCACCTCGGAGAGCGGCGCGGTGGCCGGGTAGGCGTGCGTGACGGTCCGGGGCGTCATCACGTCGCTCGCGGTCAACTCGTTGAACCGCAGGAGGCTGCGGAGGATCTGGCTCTCGGCCTTGTCGAAGACGCCTTCCTCCTCGCCGATCTCGGCCAGCGCCGCGATCTCCTCGCGGGAGACCGAGCCCTCCTTCTCGCCTCGCGCGAGAAGCTTGGTCAGGCCCTGCGAGAGCCAGACGGCGGGGAGCGTGATGAGGATCAGCGGGCGGAGCACCGTCGCAGTGAACGGCGCGAGGCCCCTCCAGAAGACGGCCCCGAGGGTCTTCGGGATGATCTCCGAGAGGACCAGAATCCCGATGGTCAGCACGACCGAGAAGACCGTGATGAGGTCGTTCCCGAAGATCGCCGCCGCCTCGGCGCCCGCCCCTGCCGCGCCGATGGTGTGCGCGAACGTATTGAGCGTCAGGATGGCCGCGAGGGGACGCTCCACGTCCGCCTTGTACTCGCGGAGGCGCCTCGCCGTGGTGGGCCTCTCCGCCGCGATGGAACCGACGTAGGCGGGGGTCACGCTGAGGAGCACCGCCTCCAGAATGGAGCACAGGAAGCTGACGCCGATGGCGAGCGTGATCCAGATCGCCAGCATGGTGAACGAGCCAGAGCCCGCCGCCTCGGTGCTGGCCTCGGGTGCGCCGCAGCCGCCCGCGCCGAGGGTGAGAAGCGCGACGACGCCGAGGGCGACGACGGTGGGGAGAGATCGCATGGGAGGACGTGGAACCGTTGCAGGGTACGCACGCTGGCTCCGGCAGGTCCGCCCGCCTCGGGCCGAGAGCAGGGACCGCATGCGAAATCATCCACGCATGAGCCGATCCGCCCGCCGATGGCGGATTGAACGGTGCGTGCTCCTCGGTCTCCATCTTCTCTTCCATGCGCGTTCTCTGCCGTTGGCTTGTAATCCTGGGCCTCGTCCCGGTGTCGGGCGTCCTCGCGCAGCCCTGTACCACCTCCTGGGCAGCCCCTCAGAGCGGCGCCTGGTCGGACGATGCCAACTGGACCAACGGGGCCCCCGGCGCCAGCGATACCGCCTGCATCACCGAGACGGGCACGTACGCGGTGACGCTGGACCGTGACCAGGACCTCGCCACTCTCGTCGTCGGTGGCGCGACGGGCACGCAGACCCTTTTGCTGAACCGGACCCTGACCTCACTGGGCGAGGGCACGATTGGTGCCAACGGGGTCGTGCAGGTGAATACCTGTGCGGGCTGCGGCGGACTGCCCGAGGTGACCGGCACCCTCACGGTGGAGGGCACGCTTGTTCATACCACGGGGGCGTCCCTTCTCCGAGACGGCGGCACCGTGGACATCGCTCCCGGCGGCACCCTCCGCGTGCGCACCGGTCTCAACACCGTGGCGATCGGGTCCCTCACGCCAGGCAATCGGTCTCGCGTCATCGTGCGGGGCACTCTCGTGTTCGACGCCGAGGGGCAGATCCCACGTCTCGCCACCCTCAGCGGCATTTTCGACTTGGACGGCGGGACCGTCGTGGTGCCTGCCGGAGAGGCCCGCGTCCAGGGATCGGGACGCTGGACCGGCGGCACGTTCGATGTCTCCGATGGTGGGACCCTGCGGTTCTTCCCCAGCCCTGGCGACCTCTCCGACGCGTACGAAGTCTCTGGCGTGCTCTCCGGCACACCGACGGGGTTGGTCGGATTCGAAAGCAGTGCACTGGCCGCGGCTCCCGGCGGCGTGACGCTGGACGTCGGGGGGCAGGGCCTTCAGATGTTCGCGGGGAGTGGCGCGCTCGTGCGATGGAGGAGCACAGGGGGCGAGATCACCAACACCGGCCGGTTGACCATCCTCGGCAACGGCGTCGCCATGGAGCAGGTCGTTGTTCGGAACGAGGGGGTGTTCGAGACCTCGGTGCCCACGAGACTGAATCGAGGCGCTGTCTTTCGCAACACGCCCTCGGGTACAGTGAACCTCATCGGAGGCAGCGCGGATGTCGTCACGGACGGGAGCGGGCGGTTTGTCAACGAGGGCATTCTCGTCGCCAGCGGGATCGGCCGGTCTTCGTTCATGGGCACGCTCCGTAGCCGAGCGGGCTCTGAGATCCGGACCGAGGCGGGCGCGGAGATTCAATTGGACCCCCCTGGATCGGCCTCCGTCCCCGCTGGTACCCGATTGACGGGCAATGGGACGGTGCGGCTGGTTCAGACGCAGCAGCAGGGAGACCTCTTCATCGGGGGCACGGTCAGCCCGGGCACAGAGACCCAGCCCATCGACACGCTCCGAACGCGGGACTGGCTGCTCTTCAATCCCACCTCGGGTACAGCCCGCCTCGTC
>JBCCPW010000188.1:0-7028 GCA_039024735.1 Bacteroidota bacterium | reverse complement strand
GATCCACCGGCGTTACCTCGGTGCCGACCCACGCCGCGAGGCTTTCGTAGAACACCTCGGCGTCGAAGGGGGCGGACCCCTCGCGCTCCAGCCGGATCCGGGTGTCCATGGGCGTCGGCGAGGCCAGCACGACGAGGGCCAAGAGGCCCCCGAGGACGACCAGGATCCACAGGAGAGTCGGCGTCTTCATCGCGCGACGGGGCGGGTGCGCGTGGTCAGAGCCGCGTCCAGGCGGTCGAAGAGTGGACCGAGGCGGTCGTACCGGGCCCGGTCCACCGGTCGCTCGCCGTACCACACCCAGTCGAAGACCCGCGTCGTGTCGGCGAAGGGCGTCGCGAGATCGGGGCCACCTGCGGTCCGGGCTTCCAGCACGTACTCGCGGTTGGTCTTGTGCCGCTCCCATCGGATGGCGTCTCGCGCGTCGAGCGACTGGAGCGCCAGGAGGTAGCGGTAGCGGACTGCCTCGCGGAAGTCGCCCGTGGTCACCGCCTCGGTGAGCAGCGAACTCAGATCGACCTCCGAGATCTCCTCCACGTCGAGGAGCGGTCCGGCAGTGCTGCGGTCCACGTCGCGGCGCGTGAAGAGGGGGCCGGAGTCCGCTTGCAGAAGTCGCGTCACGCCCCATCCGAGAAGCGCGATGGCGACGGCGATCAGCACGTACAGCCCGCCCTGACTGGTGACGCCTCGCGCGATGGGCGTGAAGAACGTTCGGTTGAGCCAGCGCAACAACTGGTCCCACAGGGACGGCCCCTCCGCCTCGGGCCGGTCGTAGGCAAAGTCGGGATCGGCGCGGTAGCGCGCGAGGAGGTCGGCGGGGGCCTCGCGTGGCGTGAGCGTGTCCGCGGGCATCGGGACATCGCGCCAATCGCTCAGGTCAATCGGCGGGGGCAGGGGCGGGCTGACGCTCGGGTCCTTGCTCCAGCGCGGCGGGATGGTCGGTGGCGGCGGTGGGGGAGGCGGCGGAATCTCCGCTTGCTCCGGTGCCGTCTCGACCTCTACGCCCTCCGCCTCATCGGCGGACTGCGCCCTCGGCGCCACCGAGGCGGAGGCCGCGAGGACGGCCACGGCGAGGACCCGGAGCAGGCGTCGCGTCACGATCCGAACCCGCCTCCACGGAAGCCTCCAGGTGATGGCCGGTCGTCATCGTTGGGGCGGATGGTTTCGTCCGGGTCACCGAGGCGGGTCGCGTCGGGATCGGACAGCCGAGTGGCGTCGGAATCACCGAGGCGGGTCGCGTCGCCCGTGCCCGCCTCGGTGGGACCGGCGGACGGCTGGTTCCACGTCGCGGCCGAGGTGGCGTCCACGCCCGTTTCGAGAATGTCCAACTGCTCGTCGAGGTGCAGGCCATCCAGTTCCGTCGCGAGGCGCCCGTGGATGAAGAACGACACGATGGCGGGCACGAGGTACGCCACGTACCCGAGGATCTGAAGCGGGATGGTGAGCACGCTCAGGGCGCCGAAGATGGCCGTGGGGTTGGAGGTCGCCTGGGTCGCGACGCCGAGGACCACCTGGAGCGGCAACGCAACCACGAAGGACACCGCGACCACGAGCAGCCACGAGAGCGCGAGCGCTCCAAAGCTGAACCCCCACGACCCCTTGACGAGCATCTGCGCTCGCCGGACCGACTCGGCGATGGACCCCGACTCCGTCATCCGCGAGGCCCACGCGACGGTCGCGTACGGGAGCGTCCAGATGATGAAGGCGAGCCACGCGATCTGCCCGAGGCACGGGATGATGTTGACCACCCCCGAGACGATGAGCAGGAGCGTGTACGCAAACCCAAACCCGATGGTCGGGATGACAAGCCCTCGCGTCTCCTCCCACAGGAGGCTGGGCGTGACCTCCCCCGCGAACTCCTGGCGGTACAGCCGGACGTACCCCGCTCCCGCGGCCCCCGCCACCGAGGTGCCGATGACCCCGATCAGGACCGTCACGATATAAGTCGGGGAGAAGATGTCGGCGAGGAAGTCGAGTTCGCTGCCGGGCACGACCGCCCCGGGATCGAGGAAGTTGCCCAGCGAGCGGTAGTAGAGGGCCTGCCCAATCCCGGCGATGATCCCGAACGGGACCACGAGCGCGAAGAACGACACGAACACCTCGCGGGCGTTGCGCCGCACCAACTCGATGGTCGCGTTCATCACGCCCCCGGCGTCACGAACCTTGTAGAACCGGATGGAGCCCTGGTCGGGGAAGAAGTCGATCATGAGGGAACGGATGCGTCTCCCGCCTCGGTGCCGACGCGCCAGGGGAGCCAGACGAAGTACGCCACCATGCCCGCCGCCGAGGTGGCAATGATGGTCCAACTGAGGGCGGGCGGCATCTCGGTTAGCCGGGTGACGAAGCCTTCGAGCAGTCCCGCGATGATGAACACGGGCACCAGCGCCACGATGATCTTGAGGCCACGCTTTGCGCCCCGCATGAAGGCCACCCGCCGGGGGTACGTCCCCGGGAAAAGGAAGGCGTTCCACATCGTCAGCCCCGCGCCTCCCGCAATCGCGATGGCTGCCAGTTCCGGCGTCCCGTGGATCATCACCACGCGGAGAAACTCGACGCCGTAGCCGTTGGCGGTGAAGAAGTGCGCGATGGCGCCGACCATGATCCCGTTGCGGACGAGGATCCAACCCGTCGCGAGGGAGGCCCCGGGAATCGGCGTCGCGCTGCCCGCGATCAACACGCCGATGAACGCCAGGAAGGAGACCAGGACATTGTTCTGGATGATGCGGACGGCCATGTCGTCCTGCCGCATGTCCTTGAACACTGCGAAGGGATCGCCCCGCTCGATGTTCGCCTCGGTCATCTCGATGTAGAGATCCCCCATGATGAGGCGCGCGAAGTCCGCGTCGCCCGAGGCGGAGATCCAGCCCACCCCAATCGCCCCGACGAAGAGGAGCAGCGCCGCGACCATCGCCCGGCGGGCCTCGTACATCGCGAGCGGCACCTCGGTGCGCCAGAACCGCACGAACCGCCCGCGCTCCTCGCGCCGGTTGCGGTAGACCTGCCGGTGCACCTCAGCCGAGAGATCGTTCAGGTACGCGGCGGTGGGGGAGCCGGGGTAGAACGTCTTGGCGTACGCGAGGTCGTCGCCCATGCGGACGTAGCCCTCCGCGAGGGCGTCCGGGTCGGGCCGGGCGTCGGAGCTGATCTGCTGCTCGAACGCCCGCCAGTCCTCGGCGTGGCGACGGACGAAGATGGCTTCGCGCACAACGGCGGGGGCGAGTGTGCGCCGAAGATCGCACCGTCAGGCCGGGTGCCGTCGGGCGTATTCTCCGCCGCCCTGTCGCCCCCGCCTCGGTACCGAGGCGGTCCCCCCCGAGACCGGCACGAGCGCCCGCCGTGGACGTCGCCTTCGAGATCCGCACCGCCCAGAACGTGCCGCTGGCCCTGGAGCCCGCGAGCATCGGCCGCCGCATCGGCGCGACCCTCATCGATTGGGCCGTCGGGTTCTCGTGGCTCTTCCTGATGCTCTATCTCCTGGGGGAACTCCGGATTCTGAGTTGGGCGCCCTTTCTGCTCATCGCGTGGCTGCCGACGTTTCTGTATCACCTCGCGATGGAGGTTTACTTCGAGGGCCGCACGCTCGGCAAGATGGCGATGAAGACGCGCGTCGCTCGGCTGGATGGGGGGCAGGCCACCCTCTCGCAGTACCTCCTGCGGTGGCTTTTCCGGTTGCTGGACATTTCCGTTTCGCAGGGCCTCGTCGCGCTGATGTCCACCGCATTCACGAAGCGGCAGCAGCGCCTAGGTGACCTCGCGGCCGGGACGACCGTCGTTCGCCAGCGGCGTCGGCTGGACCTGAATCAGGTGCTGTATCCGCTCGTGCCGGACGACTACGAGCCCGTCTTCCCCGAGGCGGAGACGCTCACGGACGCGGAGATTCGAACGGTCCGAGCAGTCATCGCGCGGCTGCACCTCGCCGGGCGCGACGCTCGCTCGCTCGCCCTCGCCGAGCGAGCGAAGGCCGCCATCCAGAAGCGCCTCGATCTCCCGGACGTGCAGATGCGACCGGAGCCGTTCCTCCGTCTCGTCGTGCGAGACCACGTGGCGCGTCTTGATCGGTTCGGCGTGTGAATCCCCCGCCTCGGCACCGAGGCGGAGGCGGCTGAGGCCGGGCAGGGATCGGTTCACAGGCTCCGCGCGTCGGTCTGGACGAAGGGCCTTGCCACGTCGGCGGGGCCCGGCTACCGTTTGCTGATTTCCCCTCTGACCATGCGCGTCCTCGTTTTCGCCGCGAGCCTGTTGCTCGTGGCTGTTCCCTCCGCCGCCCAGGACATTGCCGCCAGTCCGGCCGAGCCCCACATCGAGGAGGGGCTGGCCCTACTCGAGCGCGGAGACACCGCTCGCGCGCTCGCGGCCTTCACTCGCGCGACAGACGTCGATCCCGAGAACGCCGAGGCGCACTTCCAACTCGCGAGTGTGTTGTTCGAGGAGGGGCCTCTGCAAGACCTAGGGCAGGCACGCAGCGCGATCCGCCGCGCCGTGAACCTGGAGCCGACCAACGTGACGTACCTCGCGGCCGAACTGGAGACGCTCAAAGGGCCGAGCTGGAACTTCTGGATCGAGTTCACCCGTGCGACTCGCCGGATCGAACTCGCGAAGAAGCTGCTCGCCGTGGATTCGCTCAACGCGTTCGCCCACGAAGAACTCGCGACGGCGGCCATCCGGGACTACTACCAGTACCGGAACGCTATCTGGACACGCGACCTCTCGTTCTATTCCCCGAGCTACGTCGTCGAAGGCCTCCCCGATGAGTTCACGGGCCAGGACCTCGGCGGGGCCGGGGGGGTGGAGCAGGGCATCCTTGATGGGAATACGGACCTCAACCGTCCCGATGCCCCGCTCACGACAGCCAACGTGCAGGGCACAAACGAGATCGCGACGCGCGGGGATCGCTTTGACCTCGACGCCATTGATGGCTTTGGCACCATCTCATTCTCCGGGCGTGCCGAGGAAGCACTGGAGACTGCCACCTATCACCTCGAGATTGCCCTAGAGCAGGATGCACGTCGCAGAGGGCTTTACGATGACGTGATGCGTTTGGCGGCGCTGTCCGATGACTGGGCGTCTGCGCTCGATCCCCTTCGGCAGATGTTCGTCTACTTCCCGGAGGATCCCGCGATGTGGCGGTACGTTGGCCTCGCGAACCACCGCCTCGGTGAGTGGGAAGCCGCCGCCGCTGCGTTCGACAACGCCCTGACCCGCATGACGGACGAGGAGCGTGCCATCTTCAGCGATCTCTCGATGGTCCTGCCCCCCTCTGAGCGCAGTGCGTACGAGGCCGACCCCGAGACGTACGCCGCGAGGTTCTGGAGCGCCCGCGACCCGCGCTTCCTCAACGCGTACAACGAGCGCCGCCTGGAGCACTACGCCCGCCTCACCACGGCCGACCTGTTGTACCGCTCGGGCGATCTCGATCTTCCCGGATGGAGCACCGAGCGTGGCGAAGTCTTCGTGCGGTACGGCCCTCCCACCCGCGATGTCATCATCGAGGGTGAATTCGGCTCCGTGGTGGAGCAGTTCGACGACCGAATCGCCAGCATGGCCATTCCTTCAGGCCTCGCAGATGCCAACCGGTTCAACGTCTGGGACTACGGGGACCTCAAGTTTGTCTTCGAGGATCCCAGCCGAAACGGTGAGTTCATCCTGTACTCGCCCCCGGCCGACCTCTTCGGCCTCCCCTCGGCGCGCAACATCGACGACATGGACTTTGTGCTCCGGGCCCGCGAAGCGTTCCGGGAGACGCCAGAGCGCTACGACTTCGAGGTCCCCGGACGCCAGGTGGACATCCCCGCCCGTGCCACGGCTTTCCGAGGCGAGGACGGTCGTGCCGACGTGCTCGTGCACTTCGGTGTGCCCCTCGCACAGGGGGCGGCCGCCTCGGGACAGACCGTGGAGACGAACATCCAGACAGGCGCCTTCCTGGTCGGCGAGGACAACCGCCTGCTCGCCGAGCGGCGGAAGACGGTGTACGGCCTCCGCGCATCTCAGATCGTGGCCTACGACGCCGTGAGCCTGTGGGTCGGCACCGAGGCGATGGATGCCCGTCCCGGCTCGTACGACGTGGCCGTGGAGTTCGAGACGGCCGACGGTGCGGCCTCTGGTGTCCATCGCGAGGCCATCGAGATTCCGGATTTCAGCGGGACCGAGCTTCTGCTCTCGGATCTACTCCTCGCCATTCAGGTGGAGGAAGGGGTGCCCGCGGGTCCAGGCCGGATCCGTCGCGGGGACTTTGCCATCCAGCCATCGCCGTGGGGGGTGTACGCCGTCGGCGATCCTATCGCGGTGTATTTCGAGGTCTACAACCTCGGGCTGGGGGCCGGGCAGGCCGAGTACGAGATCGAGGCGCGCCTCGTCCCGAAGGACCAGTCGCGGGGCATCGGGCGGTTCTTCCGCCGCCTCTTCGGTGGGCGTCAGCGCGGCGTCTCGACGGCGTTCCCGGTTCAGATCAACACCGCCGATGACCGCCAGTACGTGCTGCTGGACGCGACCGGTCAGGCGCCCGGCATCTACACGTTGACGCTGCGTGTCCGCGATGCCGTGAGCGGCCAGCGCGCGGAGCGGGAGGTCGATCTCTTCCTCGAGTAGACGGTCGCGCCCGCCTCGGTGCTGCCGTAAAAGCACCAAGGCGGAACGTCACAGAGCGGTACCGGCACCGAAGCGAATCAGGGTCAGTCCGCTCGGGGAATCAGGAGCAACTCCGTCTGCCGTCCGTCGAGGTACACGACGCGCTCGCCGTCGAACACGGCGTCCTCTTCCAGCATGAAGCGAACGTCCTGACCGCCCCATTCCGGCACCGCCTCAACCGTGTTCAACTCGATGGCGTGCGCCGTCATCGGGTACAACGGGTAATCGCCGCGTCCGGGCACGCCGCCTTGCTGATCCCACAGCCCGATGGTCGGCCCCGCGCCGTGACCGTAGAACCCGATGGGGTGGGTGTAGATCGTCGCGCGGAGCCCATCCGCGGCCGAGGCGTCGAGAGCGCGGCGCAGAATCTCGTTGCCGCTCCTCCCGGCGACGAACGCGCTCGTCAG
>JBCCPW010000187.1:0-7037 GCA_039024735.1 Bacteroidota bacterium | reverse complement strand
GTGCTCTGATCGCCCGCACCGAGGCGGAGGTCGATGACGGTGAGCACCTCCCGACCGCGCGTGTCGTGGACGGTCACCCGCGCCGTGCCTGCCTCGGTCTGCGACCACCGCACCACCGCGCGCCCGGCGACCGGATTCGGCTCCACGCGCACACCGAGGCGGACGGGCTCCGGCGCTTCCGGTGTGTTCGACACGACCACCACCGGGTCCACTGTCCGCCACACCCCGCCCTCCTCCGCCGCCACGTAGATCCGACCGTCTCGCGCCTCCATGATCTGACGCACCCCGCGCCCCCCCCCACCCGGATCCCGGGCCTGCGGCCACCTCCCACGTCCGGCCTCCGTCGAAGCTGCGGGCCATCGACCCGTTGGCAGGGGCCGGTCCGGCTACGTTCGCGTAGAGCCCTGCCCACACCACGCCGTCGCTCGCGGTGAACAGCACCGCCTGATTGAGGCGGTACCCCAGCGGATAGCCCTCACCGTTGTCGCCCTGGTCTGGGATCCCGTACTCGGTCGGGCTGAAGCGGTGCACGCTCGTCCACGTCGAGCCACCGTCGTCGCTTCGCCAGATGGTCGCGAGTGAGTCGCGCTCGCCAAGCCCGAAGTCCTGGACAGCCGCGAGGGCCGCGCCACCGTAGGGGTGGCCCACCTCGGGCACCCAGGTGAGCGAGCGCGTGATGGCCCGCGCGAATCCGTAGAGCGAGGAGGGCTGCCACGTCCGGCCACCATCGTCGGAGGTAGTGATGCCGTTCCAGACGCCCGCGAGGAGACGGCCCTCGGGCAGCGCCGCAGACGGCATCACGTCGCCAAAGGCTACCGTATCGCCCCCTGTGCCACCGCCAGAACTGGGTCCACACGTCCATGTCCCAGGGGCGCCGTCCTCATCCGAAAAACATGGGGCAGAGACTTGCGCTCCGATGATGCGTCCGCCATCGGGACCGCCGTACGCTGGAAGAGCGCTCTGGTGAATGGCGTGACAATCGCGCTGTTGAGGTGCCACGTTCTGCTGCCACGTGCGACCATGGTTGAGCGAGCGGTCGCACCCCACACCCGTCAAGCTCGAGGCAACGATAAGCGTGCCCGCTCGGGTCACGAGACCGTCTTCCGTCGTGCAGTTCGACGGGCACAGTTGCTCCCACACGCCGGTGCCGCCGTCCGCCTCGGCATGGAAGAGGTAGTGGCCGTCGTTGCCCGCTGCGAAGAGCGTATCACCACCTGCAACGAAACCGATGAACTCAGCCGAGTCCAGCTTCGGCGCGTTCGGTCCGTAGTCGAAGAGGATGGGCAGCTTCTCCCAGGTGACCGACTGAGCCCTCACGACGCCAGACGCCACAAGCGTCATGCACACCACCAAGCAACGGAAAACGGTCAGCATGGGAGCGGGGATCAACACACGAACGTCCCCCGCAAGGTAGGCCATCCGCCCCCCCGCCTCGGTGCCGAGGCGGATCGCACCGAGGCGGATCGCCTCAACGCAAACGCCCCGGCCCTCGCGAAGAGAGCCGGGGCGCCGTGTTCTACGCGAACCGCGGGACTACCCGAGGCGGCGGTTGATCTCTGCCAGCGCGGCGTCGTCCTCGCCCGCCGGAGCGCCCGGGATGCCGAAGCCGTCGCCGGAGTCCATGCCGCGGTCCAGCGCCTCGTTGGCGGCCTGGAGCGCCTCCAGTTCCGCCTTCGAGCCCACCACGATGTCGCGGTAGTCGCGGAGGCCCGTGCCCGCCGGGACGAGGTGCCCCACGATCACGTTCTCCTTGAGCCCGAGGAGGTCGTCCGTCTTGGCCGCGATGGCCGCCTCGGTGAGGACCTTCGTCGTCTCCTGGAAGGAGGCCGCCGAGATGAACGAGTCCGTCGCGAGCGCCGCCTGCGTGATGCCGAGCAGCACAGGCTCCGCCACGGCCAGTTCCGCCTCGCGGACCTCCACCTCGCGCTTGGCCTCGCGCTTGAGCGTCGAGTTGGCCTCGCGCAGCTGGCGCCGCGAGATGTTGGAGCCGATGCGGATGTCCTCGGACTCGCCCGAGTCCACCACCACGAACGAGTCGTAGAGCGAGTTGTTGGTCCGCTCCAGGAGGAAGCGGTCCACGAGCGAGCCTTCGAGGAACGTCGTGTCGCCCGGGTCCGAGATGCGAACCTTCTGCATCATCTGCCGGACGATCGTCTCGATGTGCTTGTCGTTGATCGTCACGCCCTGTAGGCGATAGACCTCCTGCACCTCGTTGACGAGGTACTCCTGCACGGCCGTCGGCCCGAGGATGGACAGGATATCCTGCGGCGAGATCTGACCGTCGGAGAGCGCCTCACCGGCCCGCACGAAGTCGTTCTCGTGCACGAGAAGGTGCTTGCTCAGGCTCACGAGGTACGTCTTCTCGATGGCGCCGTCGCGCGAGGTCACGATGACCTCCTGCGAGCCGCGCTTGCGGCCGCCGAAGCTGACCACACCGTCGATCTCGGAGACCACCGCCGGGTCGCTCGGCTGACGCGCCTCGAACAGCTCGATCACGCGCGGGAGACCACCCGTGATGTCTCGCGTACCGGCCGACTGACGCGGCAGCTTGGCGAGCACCGTGCCCGGCTGGATCTCGTCCCCGGAATCCACCTGGAGACGGGCCCGGACCGGCATCGTGTACTCGCGGCGGCCCTCGTTGTCCGTCCCCGCGATGCGGAGCGCAGGCGTGAGGTTCCGCTCGCGCGTCTCGGTGATGACCTTCTCGCGGAAGCCCGTCTGCTCGTCGGACTCCTCGCGGTAGGTCGTCCCCTCGATCACGTCCTGGAACTGGATCGTTCCGCCCACCTCGGCGACGATGACCGAGTTGTACGGATCCCACGAGGCGAGCGTGTCGCCCTTCTCCACCGTGTCGCCTTCCGCGACTGTGACCTCAGCCCCGTACGGGATGGTGTACGCGATGAGCTGGCGCCCGTCGCCGTCGCTGACCTTCACCTCGCCCGAGCGGCCGAGCGCGATGGTCTTGCCCTCGCCGTTCTCCACCGTGCGGAGGTTCTCGAACGAGATCGAGCCGCCGAACTTGGTCTGGATCGTGGACTCAGCCGCGATGCGGCTCGCGGTCCCACCGATGTGGAAGGTCCGGAGCGTGAGCTGCGTCCCCGGCTCCCCGATGGACTGCGCCGCGATGACGCCCACGGCCTCGCCCGGCTCCACCATGCGGCCCGTCGCGAGGTTGCGGCCATAGCAGAGCGCACACGCCCCACGGTCGGCCTCGCACGTCAGCACGGAGCGGATCTCGACCGCCTCGATGGAGGTCTGCGCGATCTGCGAGGCCACCACCTCGGTGATGAGCTGGTTGCGCTCCACGATCACCTCGTCCGTGAGCGGATCGCGCACGTCGTGAACGGACACGCGGCCGAGGATGCGGTCCGCGAGCGGCTCCACGATGTCCTCGTTGTCCTTCAGCGCCGTCGTGCGGATGCCGCGAAGCGTTCCGCAGTCGTGCTGCGTGATGGTCATGTCCTGCGCCACGTCCACGAGGCGGCGCGTGAGGTACCCGGCGTCCGCCGTCTTAAGGGCAGTGTCCGCGAGGCCCTTGCGCGCGCCGTGCGTCGAGATGAAGTACTCGGCGACGCTCAGGCCCTCCTTGAAGTTGGACTTGATCGGGTTCTCGATGATCGCGCCCGCTGCACCGGCGACCGACTTGCGCGGCTTCGCCATGAGGCCACGCATCCCGCCGAGCTGCCGGATCTGCTCGCGCGAGCCACGCGCGCCAGAGTCGGCCATCATGTAGATGGCGTTGAAGCCCTCGTCGTCGGTCTTGAGCGACTCATAGAGGACGTTGGAGACCTCGTTGTTCGTCGTCGTCCAGACGTCGATGACCTGGTTGTAGCGCTCGCTCTCCGAGATGAGACCCATCTCGAAGTTGCCTCGGATCTCGTCCACCCGTGCCTCGGCGTCCTCGATCAGCGTGTGCTTCGCGTCCGGAACCACGATGTCTGCGAGGCTAAACGAGAGCCCGCCAAGCATCGCCTGGCCGAAGCCGAGGCGCTTCACGTCGTCCAGGAAGGCCGATGTCTCCGGGAAGCTTGTCCGCTTGAACACCCCGCCGATGATGACGCGGAGGTTCTTCTTCGTGAGCACGTCGTTGATGTAGCCGACGCCCTCGGGAACGATCTCGTTGAACAGCGCCCGACCAACGCTCGTGTCGATGATCTCACCCGCCTCGTGCTCGCCGTCGAAGGACGGAGCGTTGAGCTTGAGCTTGATCTTCGCGTGCAGGTCCAAGAGGCCCTGGTCGAACGCCTGCCGCACCTGGGCCGTGGAGCCGAAGCGCATGCCCTCGCCCTTGAGACCGTCACGCTCCTTGGTCATGTAGTACATGCCGAGGACCATGTCCTGAGACGGCACCGCGATCGGGCCGCCGTGCGCCGGGCTCAGGATGTTGTGGCTGGAGAGCATCAGGATGCGCGCCTCCAGCACGGCGTCCTGCGAGAGCGGGACGTGGACGGCCATCTGGTCGCCGTCGAAGTCGGCGTTGAAGGCCGTCGTCGCGAGCGGGTGCAGACGGATCGCCTTCCCCTCAATGAGGACCGGCTGGAACGCCTGAATACCGAGGCGGTGGAGGGTCGGCGCCCGGTTGAGCATCACCGGATGCCCGTCGATCACCTTCTCCAGAATGTCGAACACGTCCGCCGTGCGGCGGTCCACGACCTTCTTCGCGCTCTTGACCGTCTTGACGATCCCGCGCTCGATGAGCTTGCGGATGATGAACGGCTTGAACAACTCCACGGCCATCTCCTTCGGGAGACCGCACTCGTGGAGTGCCAACTCCGGCCCGACGACGATGACCGAACGGCCAGAGTAGTCGACGCGCTTGCCGAGGAGGTTCTGGCGGAACCGGCCCTGCTTGCCCTTGAGCATGTCGCTCAGGGACTTCAGCGCGCGGTTGGAGTCGCTGCGGACCGAGTTGGAGCGGCGGGAGTTGTCGAAGAGGCTATCGACAGCCTCCTGAAGCATCCGCTTCTCGTTGCGCAGGATGACCTCCGGCGCCTTGATGTCGATCAGGCGCTTGAGGCGGTTGTTGCGGATGATGACGCGCCGGTAGAGGTCGTTCAGGTCACTCGTTGCAAACCGGCCGCCCTCCAGCGGCACGAGCGGGCGCAGCTCCGGCGGGATCACCGGGACGACCTTCATCACCATCCACTCCGGCTTGTTCTCCATCTTGGAGTTGGCCGTGCGGAAGCTCTCCACGATCCCGAGGCGCTTGAGGGCCTCGGCCTTGCGGGCCTGGCTCGTCTCGGTCTTGGCCTGGAAGCGAAGCTCAATCGCGAGTTGGTCCAGGTCGAGCGCCTTGAGCATCGTCTCGACGGCCTCGCCGCCGATCATCGCGACGAACTTCTCCGGGTCGTCGTCAGCGAGGCGGTTGTTGTCCTCGCGGATGCGATAGAGCACGTCGTAGTACTCCCCCTCGGTGAGAAGCTGCCCCTTGGAGATGCCGAGGTTGGCGGCTCCTCCCGGGTTGATGACGACGTACTGCTCGTAGTAGATGACCTTGTCGAGATCCTTGGACTTCATCCCGAGGAGCGCACCGATCTTGTTCGGCAGGCTCTTGAAGTACCAGATGTGGACCACCGGCACGGACAGGGTGATGTGCCCGGCGCGCTCACGGCGCACCGCCTTCTGGGTCACCTCCACGCCGCAGCGGTCGCAGATGATGCCCTTGTAGCGGATGCGCTTGTACTTGCCGCAGTGGCACTCCCAGTCCTTGACTGGGCCGAAGATCTTCTCGCAGAAGAGGCCGTCCTTCTCCGGCTTGAAGCTGCGGTAGTTGATCGTCTCGGGCTTGAGCACCTCGCCGTACGACCGCTCCAGAATGGACTCCGGAGAGGACAGGCTGACGGTGATCGAATTGAACTGCTTCTTCGGCGCGGGCGCCTGGGGCTTGATGCCGAATGCCATGCTGTTGGGTACTGGGTACGGGGTACTAGGTACGTGGAAGACGAAGCCAGGGCCGGGTGTGGTCTGCCACGTACCCGGTACCCTGTACCTCGTACCACCGATTAGTCAACTTTCACTTCGAGGCCGAGGCCCTGCATCTCGCGGACGAGCACGTTGAAGCTCTCCGGGACGTTCGGCTCGGGGACGTTGTCGCCCTTGACGATCGCCTCGTAGGTCTTCGAGCGGCCCTGCACGTCGTCGGACTTGACGGTGAGCATCTCGCGGAGCACGTTGGCCGCGCCGTACGCGTAGAGCGCCCACACCTCCATCTCGCCGAAGCGCTGGCCGCCAAACTGGGCCTTGCCACCGAGCGGCTGCTGGGTGATGAGGCTGTACGGCCCGATGGAGCGCGCGTGGATCTTGTCCTCGACAAGGTGCGACAGCTTGAGCATGTAGATCTGCCCGACCGTCGTCTTCTGGTCGAAGGGCTCGCCCGTCGCGCCATCGTAGAGCTGGATACGGCCGTCTTCGGGGAGGCCCGCCTCGGTGAGCTTGGCGGCGATGTCGCTCATCTTCGCGCCGTCGAACGCCGGGGTGGCGTACGTCTCGCCGAGCTTCTCGCCGGCCCAGCCGAGCATCGTCTCGAAGATCTGGCCGAGGTTCATGCGGCTCGGCACACCGAGGGGGTTGAGGCAGATGTCGATGGGCGTGCCGTCCTCCAGGAACGGCATGTCCTCCATCGGGACCACCTTGGCCACCACGCCCTTGTTGCCGTGGCGACCGGCCATCTTGTCGCCGACCTGCAGCTTGCGCTTCTTCGCGATGTAGACCTTCGCGAGCTGGACGATGCCCGGAGGCAGCTCGTCGCCCATCTGGATGCGGTACTGCTCCTGCTTCGCGGCACCCTCCACCGCTTGGTGGCGGCGCTGGTAGTTGGCGAGCAGCTTCCAGACCTGGGCGTTGAGGTCGTCGTCCAGCGTGAACGGCTGGCGGATCTTGAGATCCGCAGGCTCGACGCCGTTGAAGGCCGTCTTCGTGATCTTGGCACCGTCCGAGACGATGACCGTCCCGTCGCGGAGTTCGATCGCACCGCCGACTTTCCGGCCGTTGATGAGCGAGAAGAACCGCTCATAGAAGGAGTTCTGCAGCGCTTCGAT
>JBCCPW010000186.1:0-7038 GCA_039024735.1 Bacteroidota bacterium | reverse complement strand
CTACATGCAGGGCTACAACCCGCAAGCGATCACCCTGCAGGGCCTCTTCAGCAAGACCGGCATCCTGGAGATCCTCCCGGATGGCTACGGCTTCCTTCGCTCGGCCGAGTACAGCTACCTCCCCTCCCCGGACGACATCTACGTCTCGCCGAGCCAGATCAAGCGGTTTTCCCTCCGCATCGGCGACACCATCGACGGGCAGATCCGGCCGCCGAAGGAAGGCGAGCGGTTCTTCGCGCTGCTGCGCGTCAACAGCATCAACGGGCGTGCTCCCGAAGACCTGTCCGAGCGGACCAGCTACGACTTCCTCACGCCCGGCTACCCGGACGAACAGATCCTCCTGGAGACGGACCCCGGCGAACTGAGCACGCGCATCGTCGACCTCTTCGCGCCCATCGGGAAGGGGCAGCGCGGGCTCATCGTGGCGCAGCCGAAGACCGGCAAGACGGTGCTCTTGCAGAAGATCGCGAAGGCCATCGAGACCAACGACCCGGACGCGTACCTCATCGTGCTCCTCATCGATGAGCGGCCCGAGGAGGTGACAGACTTTGCGCGGAGCATCCAGGGCGAGGTCATCGCGAGCACCTTCGATGAGGCGCCGGAGCGGCAGGTGCACATCGCGGACCTCGTCTTGGAGAAGGCCAAGCGGCTCGTCGAAGCGGGGCAAGATGTGGTCATCCTGCTGGACTCCATCACGCGCCTCGCGAGGGCACACAACGCGGTCTACCAGAACGAGGGCGGGGCCAGCCGCACGATGAGCGGCGGGCTGGAAGCTGGGGCGCTTCGCGGCCCCAAGCGCCTCTTCGGTGCCGCGCGATCCGTGGAAGAGGGCGGCAGCCTGACCGTCATCGGGACGGCGCTCGTGGACACGGGCTCCCGCATGGACGATGTCATCTTCGAGGAGTTCAAGGGCACCGGCAACATGGAACTCGCCCTCACCCGCGAACTCGCCGACCGGCGCATCTTCCCGGCCATCGACCTGCTGCGCTCCGGCACGCGTCGCGAGGAGATCCTGCTCTCCGAGGAGCGTCTGCGCCGCGTCTGGGTGCTGCGCCAACTCCTCGCCGACATGGACGCGGTGGAGGCGATGACCTTCCTCCTCGACAAGATGCGTGCGACCGAGAGCAACGACGCGTTCCTGGACACGATGAACTCGTAGAGAGAGCGGGAATGGAGGGATGAGGACATCCCGTCTTCCCTGTCCTTCCTCTCCCATCCCTCTTGCCTGTGGACGCCATCTTGCTCGACATGGACGGAGTGCTGGTGGACGTGCGCCGATCCTACCGCCGCGTCATCGCGGACACCTTCGCCCACTTCGCACGGGTTCCCCTGAAGCCCGGAGTGGTCCAGGCCAAGAAGGACGAGGGCGGGTTCAACAACGACTGGGTACTCACCCACACACTCCTCCTCGATGCCGAGGTGGACGTACCGTTCGACGACGTGGTGGCGGAGTTCGAACGTCGCTACCGAGGCGCGAACTACGATGGCCTCATCCGCGAGGAGACCCCCGCTATCTCGACCGAGGCGGTCCGTCACCTCGCCGATCTCGCGCCGCTCGCGCTCGTGACGGGTCGCGTGGAGGTGGATGCGCACTGGAGCCTGCGTCAGTTCGGATGGGACCGTCTGATCCCGGTCGTGGTCGGGATGGAGACGCAGGCAGGGCGCGAGAAGCCCGATCCCTTCGCGCTGACGCTCGCCCTCGACCGCCTCGGTGCGGCCCCCGAGGCGGCCGTGATGGCGGGCGACACGGTTGATGACGTGCGGGCGGCTCGGGCGGCGGGCGTTGTGCCGGTGGGCGTCGTGCCGCCGGGGCACGACGTGCAGGCGCACGCGGGCGTGCTCATCGGGGCAGGCGCCACGGCGGTGACCTCGCGGGCAGACGTGCTCCCGCTGCTTCTCCCGACACTTCTTCCGTAGGGAAGGCGAACGGTGCCAAACGGCGCGGCACGGATTGTCTGACGGGTTCCACGTCGGTGAGGCGTGACTCCGTGACGCGTGAGGAGTCGGGCGGTGCGGCCACGTGGTCCGTTCTACCATTTCATGGCTCTGCTGTCTGCATGCCGTTTGGTCTCCGTGTGTGGCGGAGACCACAGATCACCATCTGCCTGTGGTCCGCCGTCTGTCGTCCTCCGGGGCACATCCCGACATCAGGGCGCAGAATCCGAATCCCTCGTCGGTGCCGCCCCGCCTCGGTGCCGCACCGAGGCGGCGGGCGGGATACAGCAGCGCGTGTTATCGCGCGGCGACGGGCTCGGGATCCGCCGTTGGCTCCCGCCTCGGCCGAGGGTCCAGCGGGTCCGAGGTCGGTTCCGGCAGCGCACGCCACACGACGACCGCCATCGCGACGACCGTCGCAGCGGAGACGAACGTGACGGCGCGGAAGCCGAGGCCCGCGTAGAGCAGCCCCGCCATAAGCGCCCCCGCGCCCGTCCCGATCTGCCCGATGGCGATCACGAACGACATCAGCGTGCCCCGCTGCCGCCCCGGCACGAGGGCTGTCAGGAGCGCCTGAAGCGGGCTCGCCCGCAGCGCGAAGAGCCCCATCACGGCTACGTAGATCGGGTACAGCACCCATCGCGCGTCTCCCACGACGTACGTCACAGAGGCGGTCACCACGATCAGGCCCACGCACGAGGCCAGAATGATGGGCTTTCGTCCCGCCCGGTCCGAGAGTCCGCCGGCCCACGGCCCGATGACCACGCTCGCCAGCCCGCCGACCGAGAAGAGCGCCGCGATGAAGTCCACCGGGAGGCCGCCGAGCGCGAGCGGCTCCCCGAAGAGGTGCACGTCCAGGGGCTGCGTGTCCGTGATCCACTGCGGGAGGAACGCGATGAAGAGCCCGAGGCTGAGGTACATCAGGAAGTAGGTCAGCGCAGCGGCGCGGGTGCCCGCCTCGGCGAGCAACCGGGCGTACCCGGAGACGTATTCGCGCAAATCGAGGCGGCTCTCGTCCAGCCGCACATTCGGCTGCGGCACAACGGCCAGCACGAGGAAGAACGCCGCGCCCATCAGTGCCGCGAAGGCCAGGAACGGAACCCGGAAGTCCAGCCCCGCCGCGAGGACCCGCCCGACCGGCACGCCGAGCACGAGCCCGACCGGGATCCCACTCATCACGATCCCGGTCGCCCAGCCGCGCCGCCGGTAGGGCACGGCATCGCCGACGTAGCTCACCGCCGCACCCGAGAGCATCCCGCCGCACGCGCCCGCGAGAAGCCGCGCCCCGAGCAACGCCTCGAACGAGCCCGCGAGGCCGTGGAGCGCAAGCGCGCCCGTCATGGCGCCGGAGCCGAGCAGCAGCACCCGCCGCCGCCCGATCCGGTCGGAGATGGGCCCCATGACGAGTGCCGCTCCCGCGAGCGCCCACGAGTAGACCTGCACGAGCGTGCCCAGCACATCCGGCCCCACGTCCAACGCGTCCCCGATGACCGGCAAGACGGGCGTGATGACGATGGTCTGGCTCGCCGCCGTGAACACGAGCAGCCAGAGCGCGCCCAGGGTCGCCGCCGCGCGAGGGGCCGGGCCGAGTCCCAGGTCTCCGAGGCCCGAGGCGTCGTCGGAGGGGGAATCGGTTGGTGCAACAGGCATTGACGGTGGACGCAGGCACGCCCCAGAAGGTCCAGCCGGAGGACGGGTGCCGCCGCGTCGCGATGGCGACGGTCGGGTTCCGCCTCGGTGGCTCCATCGGCTACCGAGGCGGGTGGGCGTGCTAGTGGACCACGGCCAGACGCCGCGAGGTGCTGAACGTCTCGCCCGTGACCCTCACCACGTACACGCCCGCGGGCAGCGCCGAGGCGTCCACCTCCAGGGCGGTCTCGCCGGAGGTCACGGGGCCGTCCAAGACGGTTGCCACGAGTCGACCGGCGAGATCGTAGACCCCCGCCGTGACGTGCTGGGCCGTCGGGAGGATCAGGTCCAAGGTGGTGCGGCCCGTCGTCGGGTTGGGCTCCGGCGCCGCGAGCGTGACGGTCTCCGCCTCGGGCGCGTCCTCTCCTGCGACGGAGAAGAACTGCTCGCTGGGCAGGAGGACGAACAGGCCGTTGTCACTGTCGCTCGCGACGACCGTCCCGCTCGCGAAGTACGGGTAGTTGCTCCACTGCCCGCTGAAGCCCGGGTTGTCACTCGCCGGGAACGTGTCGAAGAAGCCCGCCTCGGTGAACGTGCCGTCCTCCAGATCCGAGATGTCCACGATCCGTAGGCCGCCCTCGTAGTTGCTCTGGAAGCTGTAGGTCCCGCGGATGTACTGGTTGTGGTCCGTCACGGAGAGCGGGGCGTCGTAGCGGAAGACGAACTCCGGGTTCTCCAGATCGGAGAGGTCCATCACGAACGTCCGCGTGCCGCCCGCGGAGGTGTCCAACTCGTCGTCCACGAGGAAGTAGCGCTGGTCCTCCGTGAACCAGCCCTGGTGCGTGTAGCTGGTGGCGGGATAGAACCCGCGCGAGATCAGGACGGGCTCCGCAGGCGAGGAGACGTCCACGATGGTGACGGTGTCCTCGTTGGAGGCGACGCAGAGCGAGCGGCCCGTGTAGCGGGTGTCGGGGCCGTTGTACGTCAGGCACTGCGCGTCGTGGGTGTAGCCGTCGTCATCGAAGCAGCCCGCGAAGGTGGGGTTCAGCGGATCAGTGAGATCCACCATGTGGAGGCCGCCGCCGCCGCACCGCTGGGAGTCGCTGGACCCCGCGCCCACGCCGAACGCGATCTGGCTGTCTTCATCTGCGACGATGTTGTGCGCCGAGCCGAAGCCCGTGTACCGGGCATCCTCCACGAAGTCGCGCTGGGCGTCCTCCGAGAGCCCGCGCAGGCGCGTCAGGTCGAAGACCTGCATCCCGTGGCTGTTCACCTCGGCAACCACCACCGCGTAGTTGCCGATCGTCTTGATGTCTCGCCAGGTGGAGAAGCCCTGTGGGATGGCTGTCTGGAGCTTGCCGAGCACGCGAGGCGCAGCGGGCACCGTCACGTCCACGAACACCACGCCGCTCCGCGTCCCGACGAGCGCGTACTCGCGTCCGTCCTGCGGGTCGGTCCAGCCCCAGATGTCGTTGAGGGCCCCCGTGCGGAACGGCCCGTCCGTGCCGACGGGCAGCACCGCCGCCACGTCCACATCCTGGCAGGGGTACGAGACGCCGTCGAACGTGGCGGAGCCGTTGGTGCAGGTGCCCTGCGCCCATGCCGATGCGGGCAGCACCGAGGCGGAGAGAGCTAGAAGAAGCGCGACGGGAAGACAGCGAGTCATGAGGCGAGCGGTAGGGGGGATCCGGTGGATGCGCCGCGCGGCGCGAGAGCGCGGCAACATAGGCCGCGCGGTTGTGCCCAAGTGTTCGGACGCTGAGAGGAACCTACCGCCGGACCTCCGACCGGTCGTCGGGTGTGTGTCCGGCGGGACCGACGGTGTCCCGAGGCGGAGGGTGCCGGGGGACCGGGTGGGGGTGTGAAGCGAACGAGAATCGCCCGCTCCGGCGCTGAGGCGGGGGTGGTAATGCTGAGGTCATGCAGCGGTAACGACGTGGTTAACCGGGTGGGCATCGCGTCGCGCTAGCGTGCCAGCGGACGGGCACGTCACCCCAGGGCGTCCCTTTTCGCGCACCCTCCCACACTCACCCTCATGCGCACGCTACTCCACCGCCTCGCGATGGCGGTCTTCCTCCTCGGTGTCACCGCCGGATTCTCCCACGCCCAGACGGGCACCCTCGCGGGCGTCGTCGTGGACGCCGCCTCGGGCGAGACGCTTCCCGGCGCCAACGTCCTCATCGTCGACCTCTCCCGTGGTGCCGCCACCGACCTCGACGGCAACTACCGGATCCCCGGGGTTGCGGCCGGGACCTACACCGTTCGGTACTCCTTCGTCGGCCTCGTCCCGCAAGAGGTGACGGGCGTGACCATCGTTCCCGGTGAGACCACCACGCTAAACGTCGGTCTGACGGCCGAAAACGAACTGGAGGTCGTGACGGTCTCTGCCGAGGCCATCGTGGAAACCAATAGTGAGATCGGGATGCTTCGGCTTCGTGCCCGCGCGGCCCAGGTCTCTGACGCGATCTCCGCCGAGTCCATCTCCCAGAGTGGTTCCTCAGACGCCGGGGACGCAATGGAGCGCGTGACCGGCGCGAGCGTCCAGGGCGGACGCTACGTATTTGTCCGCGGCCTCGGTGACCGCTACGCCAACACGCAGCTCAACGGCGCCACTCTCCCCACCGCCGACCCGGACCGCCGGGCGGTTCAGTTCGACCTCTTCCCGAGCGAGTTCCTCGAGAACATCATCACGCTCAAGACCTTCACGCCAGACAAGCCTGGCAGCTTCTCCGGTGGGCTCGTGGACATCAACACGCGCTCGTTCCCGGAGCGGTTTTCGGCCTCCCTCTCGGTCTCGTCTGGCGCGAACTCGCAGGTCGTCCCCGGCGACGACATCCTGATCGATCAGGCCGTGGACGTGTCGTACGTCGGCACGGCAGACAACCTGGACATCCCAGCGGCCCTCACGGGCGATGCTGAGTTCCCGTTCGTTGCCGCGTCTGAGCGGATCAGCCTGAACTCACCGGAAGGGCAGGCCCGGCTGGCGGCCATCGAGGCCAACGAGGCGCTTGTGGATTTCTTCGGTGCGCGCAGCGTCGCTCCCGCCTCGGGCACGGCCGACCCCAATGTGAGCCTGAGCGCGTCGCTCGGGAACCGGGTCTCGCTCTTTGGCAACGACTTTGGATTCATCCTCGGCGGCACGCTGGACCGAGGCGTGGGCTCCTATGCCGAAGGTGAGGTCGGGCGCTACGATGTCTCCGGTACGGAGTCTGCGCCTCGCCTCCGCCAGCGGCGCACGGATCAGCGCACGACGGTCGAATCCAACCTCGGAGGCATCGCCAACCTCTCGTACCGCCTCGGCTCGCGCAACGAACTCAGCCTGAACACGCTGTTCTCGCAGAGTGCCGAGAGTGAGGCGCGCGTGATCTCCGGGCTGGCGCCGATCCCCATCGGTGGCGCGGACGACAACATCAACATTACCGACCGTGTCGTCGGGCACACGCAGCGCCGCCTCGCCTCGGGGCAGCTTCGCGG